>JAJRUA010000256.1 GCA_024278035.1 Planctomycetota bacterium
CGCAACCAGTTCTTCGGTGATCGGCCCTGCAAGTTCCGCTTCACCCAAATCAACGAGCGCCAACACGGCATCGACATAATGCACCGGAAGAGTCCGCGGCAATTCCAACACCGCATCGACCGCAGGCAGTGCCGCCAACACCGGCGAAGCGGCGAGCAAAAGAACGGGGAAGAATCGGGGGATGTTCATGGGCGATAAGGACATAAGAAGGGTTCGTTGCAATCAGTCCCCCTCCCCTTTTCAGGGGAGGGGCTAGGTGAGGGGTAAAGAACCCGTCTACAGGGTTCTACTGATGTCTGCGCCAGCAACTTTCCCCTTGATTTGGGATCCATCGGCTAAAACCGGCCGTCCGTTAGTCGTTCACGCCACACCGCCAGTTGCTCCGCCACTCGGCCCGGATGGGTCGAACCCTCGCTGCGGAACGCTTGGATCGCTTGCTCGACGCCGAGTACTTCATAAACCGATTCATCCAGGTCCGCGTGCGCTTTCTGGAACGCCTCGAGGGGCAGGTCGGCCAGACGGACGCCCTGCTGCATCGCTGTGCCAACCAATTCACCAATCAGGCCGTGGGCCGTTCGTTGCGGTACGCCTCGGTGGATGAGATGTTCCATCAGGGTCGTCGCATCGAGGTAACCCCGATCGAGCCGTTCGGCAATCGCTTCGCGTTTTAGCTCGGCTCCCGCCACCAGCGGTGCCGCCAATTCGAGGCACGCTCGCACGGTATCCGCCGCGTCGAACACGCGCTCTTTGTCTTCTTGCAAGTCACGGTTATAAGCGAGCGGCAAGCCCTTGGTCAGCACCAACAGGCTTTGCAGCGAGCCAATCACTCGGGCCGACTTGCCTCGGGTTAGCTCCAGCACATCAGGATTGATTTTCTGCGGCATGATCGAGCTGCCCGTGCAAAACTGCTGTGGCAGTTTAATGAAATTGAACTCGATCGTGCTCCAAAGGATCCACTCTTCGGCCCAGCCGCTCAGATGAACCGCCACGAGCGATAACGCCGCTACGAACTCCGTAACAAAGTCACGGTCGCTCGACGAATCGAGACTGTTCGCCACAAGACCCTCGAACTCCAGTTCGTCGGCCACCTGTTGGCGGTCGATCGGAATCGTCGTGCCGGCGAGCGCCGCCGTGCCGAGCGGCAACTGGTTCACACGCCGACGGCAATCGGCCAGCCGTTGTCGGTCTCGTTCCAGCTTTTCGGCGTAGGCGAGCCAATAGTGGGTCGCCAGCACGGGCTGGGCCCGTTGCAAATGGGTATAGCCCGGCAGGATCACGCCCGCGTCTTGCTCGGCCCGTCCGACAAACGCCCGCTGCAAATCACGCAGTAGATTCCGCAAGTGGTCAATCTCATCCCGCACCCACATCCGCAGGTCGGTCGAAACCTGATCGTTGCGGCTCCGCCCCGTATGCAGTTTTCTACCCACATCGCCGATGCGATCGACGAGGGCCCGCTCGATATTCATATGAACGTCTTCGAGTTCTTGCTTGAACTCGAATTGCCCGGCGGCAATTTCCCACCCGATTTCGGCCAAACCCGCCGTGATCTGGTGCCGCTCCTCATCGGTCAGCACGCCGACGGTGGCCAGCATGTTGGCATGAGCGACCGAGCCACGGATGTCATGGGCATAAAGCCGCCGGTCGTAGGAGACGCTCTCTGAGAAAGCTTCGACCCGAGCGTCGGTCGCTTCATTAAAGACCCCGCCCCAAGGTTTGGCGGTGGATTGACTGCCGGACGACATGGCGGGTTTTTACGGGAGTGCGAGAGGGGGGGCGTCTAGGGCTGCCCGTCGGCTGGGCATTCATAGGTACTACAATAGAAGCCCGTAGCCTAAGTGTCAACGATTCATAGAGACCGGAACGCCTAGAAATTAGGCAGCTCGATCTCATCGGCGAGCCGCGAGCGTCAGCGACCGGAGGTTTTTGTAGCGGATGCCGTATTCCAAGAGATTATCAACTCAGGGTTCCCCCCCCCTCCGGTCGCTGACGCTCGCGGCTCGCCATTTTCCTCTGCGTCTCCGCGACTCTGCGCGAGACTTTTCCCCCTTTTTCGGACAGTTTTTGCAGTTCGACTCCTCTTTAGGGCACACTACTAAGGGTAGAGGCCCCCTCCTTTGCTCAGACGAACTGCATTCATGCCAACACCTCCTGACTCCAACCTCGTTCCCCCTGCCACACCCAAAGCGGCACCCATTGGGTCGGCACGCGATCCAGCACGATCTCGATCGAGACGCAGTGCGACACCTTCGATCCCCCCGACCGATGGCGAATTGCTGATGTTTTTCACCCGGCATCAAGACGAGGAGGCTCTTACTCGCATCATCGAACGCCACGGGCCGATGGTTTGGCGCGTTTGCCGCGGTGTGCTGCTTCATCAGCAGGATGCGGAAGATAGTTATCAGGCGACGTTCTTAATACTCGCCCGCAACGCTCGGTCCATCCGCGCGGGCGAGTCGATCGCCGGTTGGCTGTATCGCGTGGCGCACCGGACGGCCCTCTCCGCCCGGCGCCATTCGCTCAAGCGACGTGAAGAGCGGCTCGCCACCGACCCTCCCGCTCCGCCAGAAGTAGAATTTCCTGACCTGATTGGTCGGCAAATGGTCGGGCTGTTGCTTGAAGAGCTTCACCGGTTGCCCGCCAAATACCAAACGCCGCTCGTGATGCGTTATCTCGAAGGGCGCAGCCGTCGGGCGATTGCCGAGGCGACCGACACA
>JAJRUA010000257.1 GCA_024278035.1 Planctomycetota bacterium
AGCAAGGATGTTCAATTCGACATCCGCGCCGGTTGGGGGCTAAATGATGCAGCGGCCGACTTTTTTTCTGGTACCGGTCTATCGATCCGCTTTTAATGTTTTGTCAGTAAGCTAGCAGGAAGCCACAGAGATCACCGGGAACAAGAATTAGACGCGGATGAACGCGGATCAGGCGGATTGCCACGGATATCCTTTTTCTTTTTATCCGCGTAAATCCGTTCAATCCGCGTTCATCCGCGTCTAATTCCGTAAGCCCCCAGGAGAACTGCAAAGTCGGTATTGAGTCGTCCTAGCCGCAGGCGGAAGCCGCGGCCCTTTCGCAGGAAAGCGGTCGCCCCCATTTCCGCGGCTTCCGCCTGCGGCTACAACCCTAACTTCGACTTTGCAGTTCTCCTGCGTAAGCCCCGTTGTTCCCTACGCGCAGGGCCAGGGGCTGATACAATACGGGGCTATTGTTTTTGCCCCTGCCCTCCCCTGCTACGAAGATGCCCCCCGCCGATGGCTCCCAATCAGAAATACATCTTCCAAATTGCCGGCCTGAGTAAAAAACATGGTCAGCGAGAGATTCTCAAAGAGATCGATTTGGCATTCTACCCCGGCGCAAAAATTGGCGTTCTGGGCCGCAACGGCGCGGGCAAGAGCACCTTGCTGAAAATCATGGCGGGGCTCGATACGGAGTTCGATGGCAAAGCGAAGCTGGCCGACGGTTTTACGGTGGGTATGTTGACTCAGGAGCCGCAGCTCAATCCGGAGAAAGACGTTTTTGGTAACGTCATGGAGGCGGTTGCCGAAACCAAGGCACTGCTTACGGAATACGACGCCATCAATGAAGCCTATGGCGCGGAGGACGCGGACTTCGACAAGCTAGGAGCGCGGCAAGCCGAGCTGGACGACCAGATCAACGCTTGCAATGCCTGGGAGCTGGATCGCCAGGTCGAAATCGCGATGCACGCTATGAACTTGCCGCCCGGCGATGCCGATGTGAGCAAACTCTCGGGGGGGGAGAAACGGCGGGTCGCGCTTTGCAAGATTCTTTTGGAACAGCCCGACTTGCTGCTGCTCGACGAACCGACCAACCACCTGGATGCCGAAAGCATTCTTTGGCTCGAACGCCACTTGGCGGAGTACGCAGGCACGATCGTTGCGGTGACGCACGACCGGTACTTCCTCGACAACGTGGCGGGCTGGATTCTTGAGATCGAGTACGGCAACTGCATCCCGTGGGAAGGGAACTACACCAGTTGGCTCGAACAGAAAGCGAAACGCCTTGCCACGGATGAGAAGAAAAAGTCGGCTCGTCAGAAGACGCTGACCAAGGAACTCGAATGGATTCGCAGTTCGCCCAAGGCCCGGCAAGCGAAGAATAAGGCTCGCATTAGTTCTTACGAGAAAATGGCGGCGGAGGAGTTTGAAGAACGGTCCGAGGAGTTGGAAATCCAAATCCCACCCGGTCCCCGTTTGGGCGATCAGGTGATCGATGCCGTGAATCTCTCCAAGAGCTTTGGCGAGAAGGTCATTTTTGAGAACATCAACTTCCGTCTCCCGCCGGGCGGAATCGTCGGGATCATCGGCCCCAACGGTGCTGGCAAGACAACGCTGCTCAACATGCTGATGAGCAAAGAAGAGGCAACGAGCGGCGAGCTCGTCTTCGGCCCGACCGTGTCGCTCGGCTACGTCGATCAATCGCGTGACCATCTTGACCCGGACAAAACGGTTTGGCAAGAAATCTCGGATGGTTTGGACCTGATCGAAATGGGCAAGAAGCAGGTGAACAGCCGGGCGTACGTGGCGAAGTTCAATTTCCAGAAGGCGGACCAACAGAAGAAGGTGGGCATCCTCTCGGGCGGCGAACGGAACCGTGTTCACCTAGCAAAACTCTTGCGTGGCGGCTCGAACGTGTTGCTTCTCGACGAACCGACGAACGATCTGGATGTCGATACGTTGCGTGCTTTGGAAGAAGCCGTGGCAACGTTCGTCGGCTGTGCGGTGGTGGTGAGCCATGACCGCTGGTTCCTCGACCGCTTGGCAACACACATCTTGGCATTCGAAGGCAATGGCTACGCCCATTGGTGCGAGGGCAACTTCCAGGTCTACGAAACCCAGCGTAAAGAACGGATGGGCGAAGACCCGGACGATCCCAAAAAATTCCGCTACAAGAAATTGCAGCATTGATTTCTTGTGACCACGAAGGACACAAAGGGAAGTAAGCTGGACTGGATTACAGGATTTGATTTGGATCAACATGAATAGGTATCCCGTTGATCCTGAAAAATCCTGTGATCCTGTCAAGATTCTCTTTATTTCGTGTTTCGTTATTCTTGGGTAAAATCGAGAAGGAAACCAATTCCCTTCGGCCAATTGACGCCCCGTGACTTTCTCAGCGATCTCGGCGATGATAGCCGCATGAGTGTCCCCGTAATCCATGCTGATGAACGTTGTCTTGCGGCCAAGGAGCTTTGTGCCATTGGGGCAGAGTTGCACCAGCGTGGTTGGTCGCGTGCCACGAGCTGCAACTACAGCGTCTGCCTCGGCGAAGACCCGCTGCGGCTTTTGGTCACGGCAAGCGGCAAGCACAAAGACCGTCTCACCACGGACGATTTTGTGTTGGTCGATGAGGAAGGCGTATCGGTCGAAGCCAATCGCCCAAAATCATCGGCTGAGACGATGCTGCATGTGGTGCTTGCTCAAAAGGTCGGCCCTTGGCAC
>JAJRUA010000258.1 GCA_024278035.1 Planctomycetota bacterium
ATATGACCGAGTACGGCAAGATGCGTTACAATTTGCTGGGGAGTGGCGGGCATTGGTTCCCCGGCCTCAGTGCAGGGCACCTGGAGGCGCTCGACCAGGAGGCGCTTGCCAAGGCCCTGAAAAAATCCCCTTTTTCCGACGAAATTGTTGGTTGGCTCCGCGAAGCCCACGAGCTACTCGGCGGCGAAGCGGTCAGCCGCTTGAGCGCCGATTAAACACGAGATAGCTCGTACAAAATCCTCGATCTTTCCTCATTGTTCCTTTTTGCTGTGCTAGCACTCTTGGTTCCGTATTGCCTAAGGCAGCGTGGCTTGGTAATTCGTCACGCATGGATGAACCAACCCAAGTAGCGACGGTCGAAAACAGTGTTCCCCCCACCGCACGTGAGTTATTCGACGAAGCGCTCAGCAATTTGATGAGCGGCAATCTCGATGCGATCGGCCCCGACGAGTGGCGGTTGCTCGCGATACAGGGAGGCATGCGAGTCGCCTTGGTGCTCATTGCCCTTTTCTTGGCATTGACGGTCGCCGGATGGATGGCGGCGGTGGTTCGGTCGAGTCTAACTCGCATGAAATTCGACCCGACGCTTACAAAATTCCTAGCCAAGCTCACCCGGTGGGGCGTGCTGATGCTGGCAACGATAGCGTGCCTCGGCACGTTTGGCGTCGAAATGACGGCGTTCGCCGCGATCTTGGGTGCTGCCGGTTTTGCGATTGGCCTGGCCTTTCAAGGAACGCTCTCTAACTTTGCCGCGGGAGCGATGCTGCTCATTTTCCGCCCGTTTAAGGTAGGCGATGTGGTCAACATCTCGGGACAGCTAGGCAAAGTGGACGAGATTGAACTCTTTACCACAACGATCGACACATTTGACAACCGACGAATCATTTTGCCCAACAGCTCCGTCTTTGGTGCAACGATTGAAAACATAACCTACCACCCCGTACGCCGTGTCGATGTGGCCGTCGGCTGCGCCTACGACGCGGATATCGACACAACGCGTCGAATTCTCGAATCGGCCATCGCCATAACCGAAGGAGGGCTCAACGACCCTGAGCCTGCGGTTGTGCTCGACGGCCTGGGGGCTTCGAGCGTCGATTGGGTGGTCCGTGTTTGGGCGCCGACAAGCGAATTTTCGTCCGTAAAACAATCGCTCCTACGCGCGATTAAACTCCAACTCGACGAAGCGAAAATCGGTATTCCTTTCCCACAGATGGATATTCACGTCCAACCAGTGGAAGCCAACAACGGCCAACGCGCGGCGTAACGTTTTGCAGGTTTTTCCTCGCCAGGATGGCGAGGCTATATAGCCCCGCCATCCTGGCGGGGACACCTACAACAACTTTGCGATTTTTCGCCCGGTGGCACTGAGTGGCAAATTGGCAAGCTCCTCCACCGCAAGCCACTTGGTGGTAGAGCGAGGTTTCAACCTTCCACCCACATGGCGAGCATGATAGCAATCGAGCGTAATGCGATAGCGCGTAACGCCATGCTTGAGCGTCTTGAATTGGGGGCCCGGTTCGCATTGGATGCCCGTCTGTAGGAGCACCTTGCTGGCGAATTCCTCTCGGGCAAACAACGGCCCTTCGGCTTCGACCTCAAACCGCGGAAAATCCCACAGCCCGGCCCAACGCTCACCCTCGGCACACTGCCGAACCAGCAATTTCTTGCCACGAGATACGATCACGGCCACTTCGTGGAGATCGGTAAATTGTACTTTTTTGGTGGTGGCTCCCAGTTGGAGAATCACACCTTTCTGCTTGGCTTGACACAAAGATTCGACGGGACACTCACTACATTGGGGTTCCGTAGGCGAGCAGACGATTGAACCCAACTCCATCATCGCTTGGTTCAATCGAGCGGCATTTTTCTTGGGCAAAATCTCTTCGGCAAAGCCCCATAGATACCGTTGTCCGGCCGCTTTGGTGGGTTCGCCCCCGTAGGCAGTAAGCCGGGTAAAAAGGCGAATCGTGTTGGCTTCAAGAATCGGCGCCGGCTTGTCGTAGGCAATGGAAACGATCGCTCCTGCCGTGTAGCGGCCGACGCCGGGCAGGGTTTGCAGTGTGGCAACATCACGCGGCATCTCGGCATCATGTTCTTCGACAACCACCTTCGCCGCGGCGTGCAACGAACGGGCCCGGCGATAATAACCGAGCCCCTCCCACAGTTTGAGAACCTGCTGTTCCTCGGCAGATGCCAGCTTCCCAACGCTCGGAAACGCCGCGATGAAACGCTCAAAGTAACCACGAACCGTCTCAACCTGCGTCTGCTGTAGCATCACCTCGCTGATCCAAACTTGGTAAGGATCACTCGACCGTCGCCAAGGCAAATCACGAGCATGACATTTATACCAAGCAAGCAGCTTGCGCCGAAAAGAGCGTTTCCAGTCAGCTTCTAGTAGGGCGGGGCAAGCAGGCATTTTTGGACCGAATCAACATGATGAACAAGAGGTATTGAAGAATCAGTTTTCCTCATCCCGTCGATCCTGTAAATCCTGTCCCGCTTACTTTTCTTCGGAAACGGCTACCGAGCGTCACCCGCCGGTGGCAAGGGGGCCGTCTTACGGGCCCAAATGACTCGTTCGGCAGTGCCCTCGTAACCTTTGATTCGCTTTGCTGGGTCTTCGACAACGATGCCGATAACGCCCACTTCGTTCGCCCGAGAGTTCATAAAACGTTTTGCATCGAGAGGCTCTTCGGTGACAACATAGACATCGCCATCGATAAGAGGAAAACGGTACTCATAAACCTCTCCCGATCGGCTGGTTTGGTCGGGGGTACCTGCAAAGAAGACGCCACCATGAGGCCGGCCACTCCAAGTCATCCAGGGACCAACGATCTGTCGCGAATCTTCACGAGTCCCCTCTTCTCGGAAGAGTCGCTTGAAGAGATCAACCGCCTCAAACTCTTGCGTCATTCGGTCGGGATGCACCTCGGCAGTGTCCATGAGCGTCAGCACTTGGGCCAAATAACAAAGCCGGGCGTAATGCTGCCCCATCGCCGGCACTTCCTCCTCATTGGAGAGCGTCCCTTCAGCAAACCCTTTTGCTGCCGGCACCGCTTCGGCAACGGCCCCCGAGAGTCTCTCCAATCCATAGGCGGGAGCCCCCGTCAGGCGATGGTTTTTCCGGGCGTCTGAAGCTCGGGCATCTGGAGCGAGCGGCGGCTCCATAACGGGCGGCTCCGCTGTCGGCGTCTCGATCGCCATCGCGTCCGCCGCTGCAAAGGGGTTCGGCTCGCTGCTCTGCTTTGCCAGTTTCGGTGCGTAACGGTCTTGAGCGTAGCGGTCGCCGACTTGCCGATCCGTGGCGTAACGATCGTTGGTCTCCGGCGTTTTCGTTACCGGAGGTGTCGGTGCAGAATCGAACGAAGCGGGTGTTGCCCCGCCGATTTTATCACTCGGCAACGTCGCAACAGCAGCGACAACCCCTTTCGGTTCGGCTCGCATAGCAAGCGGCTTGCGAGGCGTTGCGTCGGTCGACCTCTCAGCACGTGTCGATCGATTTTTTGTCGCAGAGTCAACGCTCAATAAAGATTCGCTATCCATGCCTGCGAGTGCTAAGTAGCCGATCGGAAGCCCCACCACCAGCAACCCGGCTACGGCACTCAGCGGGCCAGCCCAACTTTTCTTCGGTGACAGGGTCGTCTGAAACTCCTCGGTGGGAGACCACTCAACAACGGGTGGGATTTTATCCACCACCGATTCCACCGTGCCTTCATGTTTTTCGATCACGGCTTCGGCGCGGTACTCCAGCGTTTCAGCGTTGGATAATTCGGTACCCAAGGAAACGGATTCTTCTACCAAAGGGGTTGCGCCGTCCGATGGATCGGTTCCAAAATCAAAACGAAATTCGCTAAGTGTCGGGGCTTTGGTATCAGGAAGGGTTGCCTTGCCAGGAGTGGCATTGGCAAGAGCAACGCCGTCCGCAAGTGGCTCGGAGGAAACCTTCTCTTCGACGAGCCCTTCTACCGACCCTTCTACGGAAGGGGCTTGCAGAGAAAACTCACTCGGCGTCCAGCCGAGCGTTTCGCTAAGCGAGCGTTTTTCTTTTCCTATCGTTGGCGCCGCCTCTTGCACTGCCGGTTCGGGAATCAAGCCTCCTAGGAGCGAGCCCCCAGCAAGACCCTGTGGTGAAGGAGCCAGCTCAGCCGTTGCCTTGGGTTCTGGCAGTGGGGGGGCAATCGGTGCGAGTCGGGCGAGAGGCAACGTCCGACTCCCCCTCACGGCCGGTGACAACTTCGCCTCACAAGCGGGGCAAAGCACCGATGCTTCTTGCCCCTCCGCCGGAATAGCAAACAACGTTTGGCAGTGGGGGCACTCGCCTACTTGCTGCAAGGTGGACGTATCGGCGAACGAGTTCTGTGGGTTCAGCTTCTGTGGATTCAGCATGGTCGGATCCTCCGGGCTTGCGCTTCCTGCAACAAGTGTTCGCAACAAATGTTTGTAGTGGTGACGCCAATGATCGGGATGGCGAGGGCTAGGGCGTTATTCTGCCCTGTTTGGCCCGATAATACAGCCCTAGCTTGGCAGTTGCTCAAAGAAAAACACCATCGTGCTAGCACCGCAACCGGCGCAATCGGTAAAGTGGGCAGGTAAGCGGGCCGCAGCCTATGGCCCCCTGGGCCATACGCGTGCTTCCGTGTTCTCTCTTACAACTCGTAATACTCGCCAAACTTCGCCCGCAGCCGCCGCATCAGCGGGGCGTGGCTGAGCGGTTCACCTGTGACTTTCTCCACAAGCTGCGCCGCCGTGAGACGCTGGCCCACTTGGTGGACGTTTTCCCGGAGCCAACCAAGCAGCGGGCCAAATTCGCCTGCTGCAAAGGCTGCGTCCTGCCCGCCCAAGTCGCGCTCGGCGGCGTCGAACAGTTGGGCCGCATAAAGATTCCCCAACGCGTAGGTCGGAAAATAGCCAAACATCCCCTCACTCCAGTGGACATCTTGCAGCACGCCGTTGGCGTCGGACGGCGGCGTCACACCGAGCCTCTGTGTGTAAGCCTCGTTCCAAGCCCCCGGCAAGTCGGCCACCGCCAAATCGCCTTCCACCATCGCCCGCTCCAACTCAAACCGAATCACGACATGCAGGCTGTAAGTCGCTTCGTCGCTTTCGGTCCGAATAAGTGATGGTTGGGATTCATTAACCGCAAACATCCAGTCGTCGAACGAAACCCCTTCGAGCGCCCCTGGAAAAGATTTCTGTAAAGGTGGGTAAAAATGTTGCCAAAAGCCGCGGCTCCTGCCGACCAAGTTTTCCCACAGGCGAGATTGCGATTCGTGAATCCCCAGCGAGATCGACTCACCTGTCGGCAATCCAAAACAATCGGCAGGCAAACCTTGTTCGTACAGGCCATGCCCCGCTTCATGCAAAATGCTAAAAAAGCCGTCGGCGAATTCGTGCTCGTCGTAGCGAGTCGTTAGCCGCACGTCGAGCGGCCCCGCTTCGCCACAGAAGGGGTGCGTCGTCTCATCGAGCCGGCCTGCTGAAAAGTCAAAGCCAATCGCTGCGGCAGCCCTTCGGCCAAATGTTTTTTGTTGAGCGACAGGAAAGCTTCGATCAAGAATCTCACTCGGTGCCTTTCGCCCACTTTCAACAATCTCTGCCACGAGCGGCGAGAGTTCGTCACTCAAACCGCCCAGCACTTGGGCCACACTCTCCGCCGTCTCGCCCGGTTCGTATTCGTCCACAAGAGCATCGTAGGGCGATCCCCCTTCGGCAAAACCAACTGCGGCCGCTTGTTGTCGACGAAGATCGAGCATCTTTTCAAGCCACGGCTGGAACGAAGAAAAGTCGTCAGCCTTTCGCGCTGCGGCCCAGGCATGGTGCGACTGGCTACCTGTGCGAGCGATCTCTTCCACCAGCGCCGCTGGCACCTTCACGAGCTTATCGCGGCGACGTTTTATCTGCGTGATGACACACCCTGAGTCGCTTGCCGGATCCGACGCCAATTCGCTATCGGCCAACTCTTCAAGCCACTCGCCCACCTCGGGTGCCGTCCGCCGCCGATGAACCTTACCCGCCAGGTAAGCCCCCTGCTCTGCCCGATAGGCCGCGGCCTTCGCCGGGAGCCCCGTCTGCTCATCCCAATAAACGAGCCCTTCAATGCTCGACAACAAAGCCGTCTCACGGGCATAAGCAACAAGGCGATCGTATGCGGTGGGCACAGGTGACTCTTCTCGATTGGAAGAAAGACGAATTGGACGCGGAGCAGTGTAGCTATACGGGGCGGATTAAAGGAATAACCGCGGACACAAACCTTCTTTTCATCCGCCTAATCCGCGTTCATCCGCGTCTAATTCTTCGCTTCTTTAACAGCAGGGAACGGGTTTTTTATACTCGTGGGACGTGCGGCGAGGCGGCTCTCGATGTCC
>JAJRUA010000259.1 GCA_024278035.1 Planctomycetota bacterium
CGGAGAGCCAAGTCCGCAAAATCCTCGATGATCTTTTCAAGGAGCCATCCCCATGATCCCTTTGCAGATATCCCAACTCACTAAATCGTTCGACGATAAGCCGGTTCTCAACGGCGTGGACCTTACCCTCGAACCGGGCACCGCGCTCGGTCTATTGGGCAAGAACGGTTCCGGCAAGACAACGCTGCTCAAGTGCGCCCTCGGTTTGCTTCGCCCTACGGCTGGCACTGCCCGAATTTTTGGCGAAGAGGTTTGGAACCTGTCTGCCGAAGCCAAGAGCCGGCTCGGCTACGTGCCACAGGAAGTCGTGACCTACCCCTGGATGCGCCTTCGGCAAGTGATCGCCTACACGGCAGCCTTCTATCCGACCTGGAACCCGACGCTCGTCGCTGAGCTTTGCCGTCGGTGGGAATTGCCCCTGGAAGACCGGGCGGGCACCCTGTCGGTCGGCCAACTCCAATCGCTGGGCATCGTCCTGGCCCTGGGCCATGAGCCGGAGCTGTTGGTGCTCGACGAGCCGGTGGCGAGCCTCGACCCGTCGGCCCGTCGCCAGTTCCTCCGCACTCTCATCGAGATTCTCGAAGAGACCGGAGAAGGCCAGCACAAGAGGAGCGTTTTGTTTAGCACACACATCACGAGTGATTTGGAGCGAATCGCGAGCCGCGTTGCCCTGCTCAAGCAGGGCCGTATCACGTTCGATGGCGAACTCGACGCGCTCAAAGAAAGCGTCAAACGGCTTCGCATCCGCAGCAACAACGGCGACCTCCCGGCCAGCTTTGCCGTGCCGGGCGCGCTAAGCTGCCGCGTCGAAGGCCCGCTCGCCACAGTCGCCGTCCAAGATTTTGCGCCGGAACTAGTCAATGAACTCCGCACCACTTGGAATGCCGACGTAACGGTCGTCGACTTAAACCTCGAAGAAATCTTCCTGGAGCTACACGATGACAACCAATGAATTTAGAGCGACGCCACTGCTGGGAAGAATGCAGCAAGTCGCGATGACGTACCTGACGCGGCCTGTTCTCTTGTGGGCAGGCGGCCTTGGATCGCTCTTCGTAAGTTACACAATGTATTTTACTCTCTCCGAACAGAGCGATAACACCGAAGCAAGATTGCTTCAGCTTGTTGTCTTGCCCGTATTCCTCTTCTCTCTATTGCTGGCCCTACATGCCAAGTGGCAGTTCGTGAATCCGGTCGCACGGCTCTTGCCCGGTTATCGAACGCCCCATATCAGCGTCTTAGCCATTTTAACCATACTCGTGTTGGGTCTCATCCCCCTCATGGGTAGTGTGGTGACTGGGACAAGTCCCCTCGGGTTCGCAGCTATAATAATTGCCGTAGCTGGACCTATTCTTTGGGCAATCCATTTCAGCAACTTCATCTTGGCATATCTAGCGATGGGCATCGGCTATAGCTCACTGCTTCCGATCGTTACGCCGTTCTGGCTCGATCCCAACCTGCCTTATGGGCCCTACCGCCTCCTGATTTTTCTCGCAGGCTGGGGGCTTGTGGGATTTTGGCTTTGGCGACTTGCTTCTCTCCACGAAGAACGATCCGACTACAACATCACTCCCATCGCCGCACAATTCGGCCGTGCTTCGCGATCGGAGCGTGCCGAGCAACGCAAGCTCGTCGCCCGCGCGATGAAAAAAAATTCCCTGCAAGGTTGGCTAGCAGATCGCACGATCGACCAGGAACTCGCCGGGCCTCCCCCTTCGCCATCGAGACTCTTAAGACACGGCTCCATGGCAATGTCGGCGGAATGGCGTGCGGTAACGTGGTTTCTGGCGTTTGGCGGAATGTTTTCTGCGCTGGCGATAGTTCTCGGCGTCGTGTTCGGAGAAAAAGCTATTGGAAACATAGGGCTCCTTATGATGCCACTGATGTTCGCTCTCTTTATGCCCGGTTCGTTCCTCAGCCAGCTTTTCATTACCCGGTGGCCCTTCATGGAGGCCGAACTACTCCGGCCAATAACGCGCAAGGATTATCTGATGGGGGTGATCCGGGCAGGACTCCGCGACACGGCAATTCAAGCAGTCGCTTTTGTTGGCCTCGCCTTTCTGCTCGTCGGCTGTTTCTCGCCTGAGAGAATGACGCCCTTCTCCGTCGTCGCCTTCTTTGCCGCTGTCGTGGCCGGCAACTTTTTTGTAGCAAGTTTCAATATCTGGTACGCTTCGTTCCGAAACGGATTGCTCCAGTTCTTCCTACCCATGTTGTCGATGATCCCCATAGGCCTCGTGGGCATCAGTTTCACAGGCATCTGGTTCAGAGTGACCAAAGGGAACCCCGGGACATTGGAGCAGGTGGGCTGGTCGATCGTCGCTCTGGGGCTAGCGAGCGCGCTCCCTCTCTTGGGCCTGTTCTTCCTCCGCACGGCAAAGCGGCGCTGGATGAACGTCGAGCTAGGCTGAGATAGTTTTTGCCCCCTTTGTGTGGAAGCTGCTGCCGGAAAAGTGAACCACAACGCCACGAAGAACCCGAAGAAAAAAAAGCTAGTTTCAGTAGTTCAAAAAACGGTGAATATCATCGTTTGGCCGTAAGTCGTTGGTATTGTTCGTATTCGATGCCTTGTTTCTCGTCGTCGTGGAAGATTTTCCCGATGGCTTGATTGATCCACAACAA
>JAJRUA010000260.1 GCA_024278035.1 Planctomycetota bacterium
CGTATAGGCGTGCTTCGGATCGGTAAAGATATCGAGGACCGAGCCGTACTCGACCATCTTTCCGCGATACATCACTAGCACATCGTCCGCGATCTCGGCGATCACTCCCAAGTCGTGCGTGATGAACAGGATCGACATGCCGCGCGTGTCGCGTAGGTGCCGAAGAATGTCAAGAATCTGTGCTTGGATCGTTACATCGAGCGCCGTGGTCGGTTCGTCAGCAATCAATAGCTCTGGGTTGCAGCAGAGGGCCATCGCAATCATCACTCGTTGCTTTTGTCCGCCCGACATTTGGTGCGGGTAGCTATCGACGCGGCTCTCTGGTTCAGGGATACCCACTTCGTCAAACAGCTCAATCGTTCGCTTTTTTGCTTCCTTCTTGGAAAGATTCTGATGCAGTTGTAGCGCTTCCATCACCTGATCGCCCACCGTGAAGACGGGGTTCAACGAAGTCATCGGCTCCTGGAAGATCATGCTGATCTCCGCCCCGCGAACGCTGCGCATTTCCCTTTCCGGCAGACCGACAAGGTCTTTGCCGAGGAACGATATCGAGCCCGACTCAATCCGAGCCGACGAAGCGAGCAAACGCATGATTGAAAGTGACGTGACACTCTTCCCCGAGCCACTTTCGCCGACAATGCCCAGCGTTCGTCCTTCATCAATATGAAAAGAAATATCATCGACCGCTCGGACGATCCCCTCTTCCGTATGGAAGTGCGTTCGGAGGTTCTCGATTTCAATAACAGGCGTCGTCACAATCAGATCTCAAAAAGGTATCGAAATGAACCTGTACAGGATAACAAAATTTCTTACTCACCCGCATTCAGCCGGGGGTCGGTTGCTTCTTGGAGGCCTTCGCCAATTAGGTTGTAAGCGAGGACGGTCAGGAAAATCGCGGCTCCGGGGAAGACGATAAGCCACCACATTTGCTGGTTACTACGGCCCGCGTTGAGTAGCACGCCCCAGCTCGGGTTGGGCGGCGGGGCACCGAACCCGAGAAAGCTCAGGGCACTTTCGATCAAAATTGCTGAGGCAATGCCAAACGTGATCGGTACGAGTACGGGCGCCAGCGCGTTGCGAAACACATGGCGGAACATGATCGCCATTCGCCCGACGCCTAGCGCACGGGCCGCCTGGACGAAATCTTGTTCTTTGAGCCGAAGGAACTCGGCGCGCGTCAGCCTCGCAATGCCGGTCCAGCCGGTACAGCCCAGCACCGCCATCAAGTGCCAAATGGTAGGGCGTTCAAGAATTGCAATTAACGCCAAAATCAACACGAGCGACGGAATGCACATCACGACTTCGATCAATCGGCTTAGCGCCATATCGACCCAACCACCAAAGTACCCCGCGAAGGCGCCAACAAAAACGCCGATCACTCCGGCAATCCCCATCGAGACGAACCCCACGAGCAGCGCCGTTCGTGTGCCATGGACCATTTGGGCAAAGACATCAACGCCCGCCCGGTTCGTGCCGAACCAGTTGAACTTGCTGGGGCGACCCTGGTCGCGGGTCGGGTTGGCTGGCTGGTCGGGCCATTCTCCCTTGCGTACTCGACGATAAGGGTCTTGATACAAGAGCGGCCAAATGGCCCAGCTCTCAGGGTCCTTCTCTTGGAGTTTGCCTTTGTAGACGTTGCGGAACCGATCCTTGCGGAAGATCGGATTCTCCCATGAGCGGTTGAAATAGCCGAGCGCTGGGAAGTAGAGATTTCCTTTGTAAGAACAGACCAGCGGCTTCGTGCCAGCAATCGCGGGAGAAAAAATTGCCACAAACGCCATCACCACCACGTAGGCCAGCGCGATCACCGCCATCCGCCGCTTAGCAAACCGACGGCGCACCTCGCTCCAAAAACCCCGCGAAGGGCGCTGCGTGTCCGTCGCTTCTGTTACCAAAGCTTCTGCTGCCAAATCCGTCATTTAATATCGTTTGAAGGAAATTGAAGAGGTATATCCTGGAACCGGGCGTTCACGCCGAGAGAGTCTATCATCACGAAAGCCGGAGTTCACGGCTACGCCAATCATTGGCTGAAATAAGTCGCCGGAGTTGGAGTGCGAAGCTACGAAATGTCATGCTGGCACCTTGTTGGAAATCGATCCTTCTTGGAGCCACTGCACTTGATTCATCACGGTTCCTGGTCCAGCTTGTCGTCTCGACTCCCCACTTGCTTGCGAACCTGAGCCGCGAGACGACGGCCAAGTTGGTCCTCTTCGTCTACCACCTCATGGGCTCCCGCAGCAAGCAGCTCCCAATGCAACACATGGTAGCGGCAGCGGGCGACGATAAACACCTGAGGCGCGAGATCGCGAACAAGCTGAATTAGGTGCCGAACCGTAGCGTGGTCGGGCACGGTGAGGACGACCGCTTTCGCTTCCTTAACCCCGGCATGATGGAGCACCTCCTGCTGAGTCGCATCCCCAAGGAGGGCTTTTATACCGTATCGCCGGGCAATAGCGATGTTGTCATGGTTAAGATCGATCGCCATCATTTGTTGTTGGTGCCGATCCATCAAACCTTCCGCCACCCGCTGACCTGCCGGCCCAAAACCAACGATCACAATTTTACTGCACGTCTCAAAGCCCTCTGGTGCTTCGGGCTCACTCGACCGCTGGATACCTTCCGAGGGATTCTGGGATCGGCTTTTACTGCACGTCTCAAAGCCCCCTGGTGCTTCGGGCTCACTCGACCGCTGGATACCTTCCGAGGGATTCTGGAGTGAGAGTTGGGCGTTCGGCGTTTGTTGAATTGACGTATCGCTTGAACGGATGGAAGGTTGCCATCGCCTTATTTTTCCTTCACAACGAACGCCGATCCACGTCGCTCTGCCAACAAGGAACGGAGTACACAAAAGCGTTAGGACGGTGGCCGATACCATCGCATGAAAGGTTGTCGAACTAATAAGCGCTGTTCCAGCAGCGTCGCTGTGGGCGATAATGGCCAAAACAAAGGAAAACTCTCCTACTTGGGCTAAGCACAAAGCTGACGCGATCGCATAACGCCAGGGTTGCCCAAAAGTGCGTGCTAAGAGAGCAATGATAAGGGACTTGCCCAGGAGGATGGCGAGTACGATCCCCGTCACAAGCAGACCGTGCGATAGCAGCCATTGGGGATCGCCGAACATGCCAATCGAGGCAAAAAACAACGTAACCATCAACGTTGTCAGGGGCTGTGTGTCGGCACGAATTTGCGTCGCAAAGGGAGAAATGGCCAGAAGGACACCCGCCAGAAAAGCGCCCATCGCCGGACTTAGCCCCACGGCATGGGTCGCCCAGGCCGAACCGGTTGCCATTATCACGGCCAACAAAACGGGCAAATCACGATTCTTCCGCCATGTGGGCAACAGCATCAGTCGCGGAGCAACGAAGTTGAACAGTGCGTAGAACAAGCCGATGAGAACGGTGGCCAACACCAGTGCCAGAGCAAGTTTGCCAACAATCAGCCCCCAGCCCCCGCCTGTTGCCATGATGCTTACCAGCAACATCATCGGAACCACAGCTACGTCTTGCACTAGAAGAACTCCCAAAGCGGTCCGTCCGTGCTGGCTATCGAGTTCCGTCCGTTCCGTCAGCAATTTCAATACGCATGCGGTACTGCTCAAAGCGACCATCATGCCAATGACCAGCGATTCCTGTCCACTTAAGCCGCAAGCGACGGCCACGCCAAACCCTACGGCTGCTGTTAAGACGACTTGAAACAGCCCTGTTTTCAGTACCATGCCGCCAAGCATTTTCAGCCGACGTGGTGAAAACTCAAGCCCAATGCCGAACAGCAGCAAGGCCACCCCGAGTTCGGCAATGTTAAAAATTTCGCCCTGACTGGAAATCCATCCAAGAACATTGGGGCCCACCAACATTCCCGCAATCAAGTAGCCAACAATCACGCTCTGACCAAGACGTTCGGCAAGTGTTCCCAACACCAGGGCTGTGGTGAGGAGGATAAGAATATCCCATAGAATGCCCCAAACGTCGGATGAGGCGGCAGCCAGGATCAGTACATCAAGAATCATCATCTTACAGCGGGATTGATTTCATTGACTTAGATAACAAGGGGGACGATAATAAGGGGTCAGGACTCGTTGACCTTCCTGCTCATGTTTATTATACTACCACCATGCCTAGACCACCACGAGCCGATGAAGCGGGGGGCCTCTACCATGCTCTGAATCGAGGGAATTGCCGCGCCAATATCTTCCATGAAGACGAAGATTACGAAGCATTCGAGCTTATCCTCGCCGAAGGGCTTGATCTCTACCAGATCGAACTCTTCTCTTATCAATTGATGCCCAACCACTGGCATTTAGTCTTGCGTCCAGGGCGGAAGAGAGAAATGAGCCGGTTCCTGCGCTGGGTAACGGCCACACACACGATGCGTTATCACGCTTACTACGATACTTCTGGAGAGGGGCACGTTTATCAGGGACGCTACAAGAGCTTTCCCATTCAAGAGGACGAACACTTCGTGGCGGTCTGTCGGTACGTCGAACGCAATGCCTTGCGGGCGAAATTGGTTCGGCGTGCGGAGAAATGGCGATGGGGGTCCCTCTGCCGATGGTTGCATCGCGTTGAGCCGGACCCTAAGTTACTTTCGACGTGGCCAATTTCCCGTCTTCCCAACTGGAAAGATCGCGTCAACGAAGCGCTTACGCCGTTGGAGTTAGAAAGAATTCAACAAAGTGCCCAGCGAGGCACTCCGTACGGTGGAGAAGCTTGGACGAAAAAGAGCGCAAAGCGTCTGAAACTAGGAGCCACGCTCCGTGCGCGTGGCCGGCCACGTGCGCAACCGAAAAAGGGAAAAGAAACCTAGGCTTTGTCTCAAAACCGATCTTTCCTTGTTTTGTGAATTTTGGGAATAGATTACCTCACCCTTAACTCCGAGGTACTCATGGCCAGGCTTTTGTTGACGGACGAAGAATGGGAAATGATAGCAAGTGAATTTCCTCAGCCTAAACGGACCGGTCGTCCCCGTCGCGACTCACGCGAAATAGTCGATGCGATCCTTTGGATTTTACGAACCGGTTCGCCGTGGCGTGA
>JAJRUA010000261.1 GCA_024278035.1 Planctomycetota bacterium
TCGGCCACGGAGTGCATGGTTTCTCGGATAACCATGATAAGAACCGGCGGCTTTTTGAGTTTGGCAAAGCAGCCGGCATAAAGTGTCTGTCTGCTGACCCGAGCCCTGAATCGTTTGAGAGCCTTGATAAGCTGGTAAAAGAATTTGACATTCGCATAGCAATCCACAATCATGGCCCGAACCATCGTTACAACAAAGCGCTCGACGTACTGAGTGCTTGCGAACCTTATGACGAACGTATCGGTGCGTGTGCTGACTTGGGGCATTTCATTCGGTCGGGCGAAGATGCGGTGCAGGTGATTCGGCTGTTGGGCAAGCGGCTTTACGGTGTTCACCTAAAAGACTTTGCGGAAATGCAAGACAAAACCCGTGGTGTGATTCTTGGCGAAGGACACCTGGATGTAGAAGGCGTGTTTGCCGCTTTGGCTCATGTGGGCTTTCCTGCCGATGGCTGCCTTTCGCTTGAATATGAGGAGAGCGAAGAAGACCCGACCGAAGACATTCGGAAGTGTCTAGCAATCGCTCAGAAAGCGGCTGCCCAGGTTGCCGGTTGAGAATTTGGACATCGCATGACGGCCCTTGGGGTGTTTTGGGAAATTTCATAGGAGCTGGGCTCCGGTTCCGTTTTCGCTGGCAAATTGGCAGCGGCCTTGTTCGAGCTTGACTCCGGCGGCGACGTCTTTGGAGATAAGCTCGGCTCCGTCCATGTCGACGTAGTCGAGCAGCGGCAGCAGTTGGGCGATCGCGGAAATGCCGACCGACGACTCGACCATGCAGCCGACCATGACTTTCATGTCCAGCTTGTGAGCCTCGGCAATCATGCGTCTGGCGGGGGTGAGCCCGCCGCATTTTACTAGTTTGATATTAATGCCGTGGAAGTGGTTGTGGCAGAGCGCAACGTCGGTTTCGGAGATGCAGCTTTCGTCGGCAATGATCGGTAGCACGGAGTTCTCGAAAGCATGTTTTGCATCATCGCGATTTTCGCGGGGCAGCGGCTGTTCGATGAATTCTACGTTGAGTTTTTTCAATTCAACCGAATTGCGAATGGTTTGCTCGGCATCCCAACCGCAGTTGGCGTCGACTCGGAAGACGGCGTCGGTGTGTTGGCGTAGCTCGCGGATGATCTCGAGGTCGTGGGCGGTTCCGAGTTTGATTTTATAAACGGGCCAGCCAGGGACTTCTTGGATTTTTTGGACCATGGCCGGAATTTCGTCGATTCCGATCGTGAAACAGGAATCTGGAATTTGCGCGGCGTCGAGTCCCCAAAGTTGGTAAACCGGGGCTCCTTGCTGTTTTCCCCATAGGTCGTGGGCAGCTTCGTCGAGAGCGCAAAGGGCGAAAGGGTCGTCTGGCAAAAGCTGCGATGCCGCTTGCCAGAACGGCTCGGGTTCGATTTGTTCGGTTGCTGCAACGAGGCCTTGGACCGCTTCGAGCGACTTGCACATCGAGTCGATTGTGACACCGTAGTAGGCGTTGGTGGTTGCTTCGCCAAAGCCCCGGTGGGTGCCGTCGGTCAGCTCAACGACGAGCGAAGGCTGAGTGCTAATCGACTCTCGCGAGATCGTGAAGACATGTTTTAGCGGAAGGTCGAAACTGTGGGTCACAATTTTCACTACGATTTGCTCCGCTCGGCATGGAGTTTAAGAACGGCATCGATGAGCTCCTCGGGGCCGTGGCGTATGACGTCGCAGACGGGGAGACCGAACTCTTGGCGGACGCGTTCTCGCTCTTCTTCGGCAGCTTCGGCAGAGAGCAGGCGGCTATTCATCGCGATGCCGATTACTTTGGAAGGGAGCATAATCGAGGCCGTGTTTTCGTAAATCGTGATAAGGTCGGCCAGAGGTTTGAGCGGGATGTGCTCCATGTCGTTGACTGCGGTACGACCAACTTCGTAGCAAAGGATCAGGCCATGCGGGACACAACCGTGAAGTATGCCTAGGGTGACTGCGGAGTAGCGGGGATGGGCGAGGCTGCCTTGGCCTTCGACGATGAGCATGTCGTGGTGTTGATGGGCGAGGATTAGCTTTTCAACGGCTCCGCTGACGAAGTCGGCGACGACGCAATCGACGGGACAGCCGTCGCCCTCGATCATAATGCCGGTTTGCCCGGTCGCGACGAACTTGGCGTCTTGCCCTTGGGCTTGGAGGGCACGAGCAATTTCGATCGAGACGAGCATTTTTCCGAGAGAGCAGTCTTGGCCCACGGTGTGGATACGTAGGCAATCCTCTCGGAGGTCGAGCCGGTTGGCGACTTCGTGTTCGTCGTTTTTTCGGACGTCGACCAGGTTGACGCCAGATTTTTTAGCCGCTTCGACGAAGTCTTGGTTTTCGCAGAGAAAATCGTGAAGGCCCGAGACGATGTCCATGCCGGCGTTGATGGCTTCGAGAATAATAGAATGCCAGGAGGCAGGGATTTTTCCGCCGGGAGGGGCAATGCCGATCATCAGTGTGTTCGCCTCAGATGCTTCTGAGAGCTTAGCAACTACGGGCACATCGCCGAAGCCGAAGAGTTGCTGCGAAGTTTTGCCTGCTTGCTCGGAGTCGAGAATCGCGACCGTAGGAAACCGGCCGTAGCGAAGGACCGAGGTCGCGGTTTTGGCTGTGATCGGTTCGGAGTGGCCCTCGGTAAGCAGGACGAGTCGGCGGTCGGCGGTGTCCGACGGCGTGGCGGCATGTTCTTCGGTCATGGGTGGGCTTTAGCTTCTAGGGTAAGGTTCAAAATTGGTTTTCACACTTGTCCCTGTTGTACTCAAGGGATGGCAAACGTCAATCGATTTGGAGACGCGACATTTTGGTTGGGAGTGCGTTGAGCGTTGCCCCCCTCTTTTGGGGTTTTGTCCCATGGGTAGGGGTCCCATGTTTTGGGACAAAATTCGGTGGTTTTGTCCCTCGCAAAGTCAGGTAGGTTCGAGAATCGTAGGGTTTGCTGCATAGTGACGGGGACAGAATAGGTGGAATTTAGGACTTTTGGTGCCTCGGATTGGGACAATATTATTGATCGAATTCGGAAGTTGGGTTGCGGAAATCGGAATGTCGGTCGGAAGCAGCCTGCGCAGTTTTGGCATGGTACCCGAGTGTGTTGCCGGAACTCGCTCCGGTCGACTTCCTGGCTTCGGCGATTATCGCATTTTTGGGATTGGAATGCGAAGGTCTTTTTTGGCCGGGTGGCAATGCAGTTTCGAGTCGGCTTTGGCTTTGATGGCGGCGTTCCAGACGGAGTATTTGATATATCTGGAAATGGTGTTTTATCCATCCCTTTGGCAGGCCGAGGCGACATGGTCGAGAGTGCGAATTCGCACGCTTTTTGTCCCTCTTGGCACCGAAAGGAGATGTTTCAATGAAAAGCAAACTTCTCTCACGCCTCGGAGTGAATTGGCATCTATGCTTTTCTAGGGCGACTTGCTTTACTCGGCGGGTGCTGACTCCTACGTAAGCAACATTATGTCGGCGTTAACCATTCCATGAACAAGTTCTTAGGTGATTTGCTCTGGAATTGGATTTCGTATTTTTAACATTTTCCACCGATAGAAAAGAGTGACTCGTTTCTATCAAGTACCCGAAAGCGCTCAACGGTGACCACGACTCAAACGCCTTCGCAAGCAACTGAACTTCGACGTGCAAAACAGCAGACTGACGGTTCGCTGGTTGACTTTGATGAAGAATCGCTCCGCAATACGCTTATTCAAGCAGCAGGGAAAAAGCTTTCGTTCGTTGCGGACTCCTCTGCAAAAAGCGTTAATGCGCAGATCCAAGCCATCCGGCAGAGTAGCGCTGATTTTGAGAATATTCTCGAACGCATGGGCTTTGTGCAGACGAATATCGAGCAGATCTATGTAAATGTTGGCACGATGGTCGAAGAGGCTGAGAGCAGCTCAGATGAACTGGAGCATGTCAACAAGAAGATGTCAGCGTTGGAAAAGCATTTCACCGCGATCAGCGGGTTAGTAAAAACGGTAAGTGAAATCGCTGATCAAACCAAATTGCTTGCGCTGAATGCTACTATTGAGGCTGCCCGCGCGGGAGAGGCTGGCAAAGGTTTTGCCGTTGTAGCAAGTGAAGTGAAGGAACTTTCTAGTACAACCAAGGCGGCAAACCAAGAAATTAGCGTTACTCTGGATAAGATTGGCGAGGCAATAACCGACTTGTCGCAAAGCGTGGCACTGTCGGTCAATAGGATGCAAAGCTCGATCTCGGCAGTTGCGGTTACGCGAAAAAATGCTTTGACGATTCAGCAGGAAACCAATCAATTTAGTAAACTGCTACAAACGTCATGCAATAATTTTCGCAAGCTCAACGAATCCTCTATCGAAGTTGAAAACGAAACTCGCGAGGTCAACACGATTGGCAAGACCTTCTCGTATCTGCTCGAGATGATGGCGATGCAAGAGAATGCTTTCGTAACGGTTGATCCCTTGGAGCGACTGCTGCCGGTGGTTGAATCGAGTGACTTCTGCGATCCTGAGCGGTTTGCGCACTGCGAAAGAGAGTATGTCCTCCGAGAAGATGACATCCTCATTTCGGCAACCGACACGCTTGGGAAGATAACTTTCGCGAACAATTGTTTCTATGAAGTGGCTGAGTACGAACCAGGCGAGTTGGTTGGGGAGCCACATAATGTCATTCGCCACCCTGACATGCCTAAGACGGCATTTGCCGACCTGTGGGCCGTGATCAAGACGGGCAGGCCATGGCAAGGATATGTGGCCAACCAATCTCGGAGCGGTCGTACCTATTGGGTAAAAGCAAATGTGTTCCCTTGCTTCGAGAACAAGCAGATTGTCGGCTATCTTTCGATTCGTACGAAACCAGATCGAGTGGCAATCGAGCAGGCTATCGAAGCGTATCGCTTGGTTGTTTAAGTCGCACTGGCAAGCGAGCGGCAACAAAAAAAGGGCTGCCATGCTGGAAGTCGCATGACAGCCCCGAGGGAAACGTGTTCTTTTTCTAAAGTGGACTAAGCATTACGGCGGCGAGATGCCAGTAGTACGGTCATTCCTAGGCCAACGAGGGCCAAGGATGTGGGTTCGGGAATCCCCGTCTGTGCTTCCCACATGACGCCAGCCAAGCGTTGCGAAACGAATGAGTTGGCGTTGGCATCTTGTGTGACAGAGTAAGTGACACCGGCAGTCAAATCGACCGTGCCCAGCAAGTACCAAGAATTGTTGGCACCACCAACAAAAGCAGGGCCAGGATCTAGATCGGCACCGCTTCCGGCATTGTTTAGGTTCAATGCCGCGACAACAACAGGAGCACCATCGCCTGTGACCGTGAAGTTCGATCCTGCAACATTCACATTGGTGGTCGCAGGAACCGAAACGTAAACCTTGTAAGTGGTAGAAGCACCACCAACAAAGCCACTCGCTAGTTCAGTACCAAAGCCGGTGGTCGATCCGAGAAGCGAACCAGCGGAGGGGAAAAAGTTATCGGCATCGGTACCAGGTGTGTACGAAGCAATGTAAGTGTCGCCAAAGCTCACTCCATCGCCACCGAAGATACTGGTGCTACCAGGGGCTAGGCCGACCGCTGCGCTTGAAATGCTCGTGCCTGCTGTGGTTGTGTCTCCGCCGAAGCTAAAGTTTGGCGACGCAGAAATCGGCGTGCCGGAAACAACAAACGCTGCTTGGGACTGCGCCGCGGCTAGCATGGTGATGCTAAGAGCGGCAAAGAATAGTTGCTTTTTCATTAGGCTCATTCCCTCCAAAAAACCAGGTTACGTCACACGGCGTGCGACAAAAAAATCGACGGAAAAGATCTCTTGCAATTTGCCTATTCCCTCTGTTCTCTACTCTCTATGTTAGTTGTATTCTCGAATTGTTCCACAAAACAACGCGCATAAATGTCTCGTTTCTGCGCAACTATTTCTGAGGCAGGATAAAATCAACCACTTGCGAAGAACTTTGCTCGTTTACCGTTACGGTTAACCCCGAGGTTGGATATTTCCCGTATTTTGCAGGCAATTGGCGCGGCGGAAGCTTTGGCAGCGGGTCTCCGTCTTTCTCGCTCCAGTCGGCTGGCATGGCCGGAGGAGTATCGATGCGGACTTTATATTGGCCTGCTGGTAGCTTGAACTGGTAAGTGCCATCGGAACGGAGCCCTCCCCCGAGTGGCTGCCCTCTTTCGGGAAGGAAGTTGATCAACCCGCTAGTCACGGGCTCGCCTTGATAGGTGATTTTACCCGAGACCGAGGAAGTCGATTGCCCGCTATCGCAACCAACCGTGGCGGACAAGCAGGCGGTTGCTAATAAGCAGGCTGACCAAAAGCCTCGGCGGGTAATTTGATCCTGAGATTGAGCGGTATTGTGATTCATATCATTTTCAGAATTTGGCTAATTCATTTAATTTTTTTGACAGGAGGAACAGGATTTTTAGGATAAGGTTTTGGAAAGTCGAGACCTTCGATCGGTTGATAGTGTGATGGGTCAAAAACCTTTGTTCGGACTCGTGTCGGTGTTACCCTTGTGGGCTAAGGGGAGTTACTTGGAGCGACGCCGTACTCGACCGTGAAAAAAAGGAGGTGGATCCAAAACCGTAGGGATTTCTACTGCTCGTCGATAATTTCCTCACCATTTCGTGACGCGAGTGCCAAGTAGGTGATGCTATTCACCGCATCGCTGATGAAGTGGACACTGCCATCGGTATAGACAAAATTCGCACCGCCGGTGTGGTAGCTGGCAAAGAGCATGTTGTTGAATGACATACCCCGGGGAGCCCCATTGGGCATTTCCGGCAAGTCGCCTCGGCTGTTGCTGTGGGAATCGTAGTAACCGATGACGTTAAGATTGCCGTTTACAGGGAAACGGTCATCGATGTTCTTTGAAGAGCTACTAAGCGATCCGAGAGGGGTGTGCCCGAGGGGGATCGTGCAAGGTGGGATCGGCTTGCCGCGGCAGAAGTTGTCGCTGTGGTAGTTGCCGGCAGTCCAAGCTCTTAGCTGGTAAGTGCGTTCTCCGACCAAAAAAGTGTTACTCGTTCCGTCTGTAACCTGACGTAAAGCGACATTGCTACCGGGATACATGATCCCATCGGTATTGATACCGCTTGCCGCTGAGCCGACGCAATTGTCACCAGAATTTTGAGCACAACTGGGAGCCCCTCCGAACTGAAGATTGAATCGACTAATAAAGGAACCAGCTATCGCGCTATAGTTTGTTGCAAGCCTTATGGTGGTTTCCGATAAGTTATCAATCGCATTGGAGTCGCTTGGACAGGAATAAAGGTCGAGTCGCAACTCATTAATTGCCTCTCCCAGTCCATAAGCGTCGGCATCCCCGGCACCAGCGCCTTCTTTGATCGCTTGAATCCTGTTGGCAATATCTTGGCTAAGCGATCCTTGCTCAACATAAGGTAAGACCATAACAGGCCAGCTTAAACCGTTATTGCCAGATCGAGCCGCACTGAGTGAGCTGGGAGGCATGACACTTTTTGACGATTCGTAGTTAAGGCA
>JAJRUA010000027.1 GCA_024278035.1 Planctomycetota bacterium
ATGAGCAAGCTAGGCAAGTTCCTTATTGAAAAAGGGGTCGTTGGTCCCGATCAGTGGACCGAAGCGGAGGGGATTGCCAAGAAAAAAGGCACGAAGACCCAGGACGTGCTGATCGAACTCGATTACGCCACGGCTGAGCAAGTGATGCAGGCACACGCCGACATCCAAGGCTTTGAGTTCATCAATCTCCAGGACGTGCCCATTCCGCCGGCGGTGGTCGAACTGGTCCCTGAGTCGGTCGCCCGAGAGAACGCCGTCATTCCGATCGGCGAAGATGGGGAGAGCCTCAAGGTCTGCGTCAGCGATCCAGACGACTTTGAGACGATCGAAAAACTCCAGTTCATTCTGAACCGAAAGATCGAAATCGCTCTGGCAACCCGAGAGCATATTCTCGAAGCGATCAACCGGAATTATGGCCAGAACATGGACGAGTCAGCTGACTCGATGCTCCAAGAGTTCACCGATACGGCGATCGACTTCACTGAGACGGAGGGCGATGACGATGAAATGGACGAGGATGTCGATGAAGCGTCGGCCCCCGTTGTGAAGCTCGTACAACTCATGATTGGCGAAGCGGTTCAGTTGCGAGCCTCAGACATTCATGTCGAGCCGTTCGAGGATCGTATTCGTATCCGCTACCGAATCGACGGGATGTTGATCGAACGCGATAGCCCGCCACGTCGTTTGCTGGGGGCCCTGCTCTCACGCATCAAAATCCTCGCAAAAATGGACATCGCTGAGCGACGCAGGACGCAAGACGGACGGATCAAAATCACGGCAGGCGGCAAGGAACTTGACCTGCGGGTCAGTATGCTTCCCACCAACCATGGCCAAAGTTGTGTCATGCGACTGCTGGACAAGGATAACATTAAGGTCGGTGTGCGGCAGCTTGGACTTTCGGAACGCGACTTTAAGGTCTTCAACCAACTCATCAAAAGGCCCAACGGCATCATGCTCGTAACCGGCCCCACCGGTTCGGGAAAAACGACGACGCTCTACGCCTCGCTCAACGAACTGAATCGACCGGATAAAAAAATCATCACCGCTGAGGATCCGGTGGAGTATTATTTGCCCGGGATTAACCAAGTGGAGGTCAAGCACCAGATCGGCCTCGACTTTGCGCTCATCATTCGGGCCATGTTGCGGCAAGCGCCAAACATTATTCTCGTGGGTGAGATGCGAGACTATGAGACGGCATCGATGGGCATTCAGGCATCGCTGACCGGTCACTTGGTCTTTAGCACGTTGCACACAAACGATGCGCCGGGGGCTGTGACACGGATGGTGGACATGGGGGTCCCCGCTTATCTGGTGGCGAGTAGCGTGGTTGGCATCTTGGCCCAACGGCTAGTGCGAGTCATCTGCCCCAAGTGCAAAGCGCCCCACGAATTGACCCAAGCCGAAATGAAGGAAGCCTACATCACCCCTGAAATGGCCGCTGGGGCCACTTTTATGAAGGGTCGAGGCTGTAATAACTGCGGAGGAAGCGGCTATCGAGGCCGCCTGGGCGTCTTTGAGTTGATGGTTATGACCGGTCCTATTCGTGAATTGGCCTTCCAGGGGGCTTCGACTCAAGATATCCGAAGAAAAGCCATAAAGCTAGGCATGTCAACACTTTACGACGATGCTATCCTGAAGGTGTGTAACGGAATCACCACGCTGGAAGAGGTCTTCCGGGTCACCAAGAGAGAGGAGGGCTAAGTCGCTAGGTTGGGGTCGCCAGATTGGCACCCGCGCCGCGTATCGTTTTTGACTTTGCAATTTGCCTAACCCCAATCTGGCAAAATACTTGCGTAAAGGCGTAGTTTAGAAAACAATAGCTGTACGAGGTGCGGGAACCCTTAATTCTTGGCGGGCATTGCGTCTTCTCCTGAAGGCGAAGGAACAGAGCCCTCCTCAACCGTCACCCGCGCCTCCCCCAAAGGACTTGTCCGGTAGCCTTGTTCCCTAAAGCTACGTGGCAAGCGAGAATAGCTGATAAACTACAGACTTCCGGCAGAGCCCCCACTTTTTGGGGGCGGGAGGCATGTGGCGAGGCGTCCGAAGTGGGCACTCGGGCACTCAGCCAGCAATACCAAATCAAACACCAGCCTTCAAGGCGTTGGAGTAAGCGTAGCAGAATGGGCACGATCCTCATCGACAAGCTGCTTGCAGCCGTAGTCAAACAAGGCGCAAGCGACCTCCACATCACGGTCGGGCAGCCCCCCGTGTTGCGATTGAGTGGTCGAATGCAGAAACTCAAGACCAAGGTGCTCGAAGACGCCGACACGATGGGCCTGATGAAGAGCATCACGCCCGACCGTTGCCAGCAAGAGTTTCAAGAGACCGGTAGCACGGACTTTGGTTTCGCCTTTGGCGAAGAAGCTCGCTTTCGTGTCTCCGTCTTTCGCCAGCGCGGCAAAGTGGCGATGGTCCTTCGGCAAATTCCTGTCGATCTGTTTTCGATGGAACAGCTCGGGGTGCCAGAGATATTCAAGAAGATGATTATGCGCCCAAGAGGTTTGGTGCTGGTGACCGGCCCGACAGGGTCGGGTAAATCGACTTCGCTGGCGGCGATGGTCGATTATCTGAACGAGAACGTCGATCACCATATCATCACGATTGAAGACCCGATCGAGTTCCAGCACAACCACAAAAAATCGACGATTAACCAGCGTGAAGTAGGGGTGGATGTTACGAGCTTCTCCGAAGCGATCCGCCGTGCCTTGCGACAAGACCCGGATGTGATTCTGGTTGGCGAAATGCGAGACCTCGAAACAATCGAGGCCGCCATTACCGCGGCAGAAACAGGGCACGTTGTCTTCGGAACCCTACATACCAGTAGTGCCGCCGGTACGATCAACCGCATCATCGACGTTTTCCCGGCCCACCAGCAGGACCAAATTCGGACGCAGCTTGCTTCGTCGATCATCGGCATCCTTTGTCAACAACTTCTAAAGAAAGTCGGCGGCGGCCGCGTTGCCGCTTTTGAGACACTTGCCGTCACCCCCGGCATCGCCAACTTGATTCGTGAAAACAAAATCTTCCGCATCACCTCAGCCATTCAGACGGGTGCTAAGCAGGGAATGAAGCTGCTCGACGACCACATTTTAGAGCACTACGAGAACGGTCTTGTCACGAAAGAAGACGCGTTGGGCAAGTGCAACATGCCGGAAGAGCTTGCCGCAAGAATGGCAACCGCGGATAGCAATCGAGAAGCGGAAGAAGAAGAGGATTAGGAAAGAGGCTTAGATAGCAGGTATCCCCCTCCCCTTTTTAGGAGAGGGGGCAGGGGAGGGGTAAAGAATCCGCCTGCAGGGTTCCAAAACCCCCTCCCCTAACCCCTCCTCCCCCGAAAACGGGGGAGGGGGATGCCTCGACCCATCGTTCATCATTCATCGTAGATAATTTAAGGATTCCAGCCATCATGGAAATGCGTCGTATCGGACAAATCATGGTCGATATGGGCTTCCTCGACGACCAACAGCTTGATCTGTTGGTGGACGAGCAGAAGCAGCACCCGGGCAAATTGCTCGGGCGTGTCGCTATGGATATGGGGTTGATTGACGAGGAGAAGCTCGCCCAGGCGCTGGCTGAGCAGATGCTGTTGCAGGTTGTCGTCGCCCATGAAGTATCGATCGATAAGAAAGTGCTGGCCATGGTCACCGAACCAATGGCGCAGATGTATCGCATCATACCGATCGGGTTCGATGAAGATACCAACACGCTGTCGGTCGCGATGTGCGATCCTCAAAATCTCGGCACCCAAGACGAACTGCGCACTTTCCTTGGCTGCAACATCCGGACTCTTGTTGCCACCGAGTCGAGCATCAATGCCGGACTTGAACGGTACTACGGCGAAAACACCGAAAGTGTGGAATCGCTCGTCGAATCGCTCGAAGCCGACACAGAATTGGCTGCCGCAGCGGCAGCCTTGGGGCAGGAGGGGCCGATTGACCTGACGAGCGTCGAAGCACTCGCCGATAGTGCCCCGGTCCGAAAGCTGCTGAACATGGTGCTCCTGCTCGCCATTAAGGACCATGCTAGTGACCTCCATTTCGAGCCCTTTGAAGACGAGTTTCGCATTCGCATCAAAGCGGACGGAGTGCTTTATGAAATGGTCCCCCCGCCACGTCACTTGGCGTTTGCAATTACCACTCGCATCAAGGTTATGGCCAACCTTGACATTGCAGAACGTCGTATGCCGCAAGACGGACGGATCGAGCTGACCGTGGGTGGCCACCCGGTTGATCTTCGGGTGAGTGTCTTGCCAACCATCTTCGGCGAGAGCGTGGTAATGCGGGTGCTCGACCGAAGTGTCGTGGAACTCGATCTTTCCAAAGTCGGAATGAACGACGAAATCATGGCTGCTTTTCGGAAAACGATCACCAAGCCCAACGGGATTGTCCTTGTGACGGGCCCCACCGGTTCAGGCAAGACGACAACGCTCTATTCCGCCTTGAGCGAGCTAAATTCGATCGAGGACAAACTGATTACGACCGAAGACCCGGTCGAGTACGACATCGACGGGATTATCCAAGTGCCGATCGACGCCTCGATTGGCAACACGTTTGCCCAATGCCTGCGGGCGATTCTTCGGCAGGATCCGGATAAGATTCTGGTGGGCGAGATTCGTGATATCGAAACGGCTGAGATTGCGGTCCAGGCGTCGCTCACGGGTCACTTGGTGTTCAGCACGCTGCACACGAACGACGCCCCAGGCACAATCACTCGTATGAAGGACATGGGTGTGCCGACGTTCCTTATCACGGCGACGGTCGAAGCAATCCTTGCCCAACGGCTCGTACGGCGAATTTGTGCCAACTGCAAGGAGGAATATGTCCCCTCAAAAGATGTGCTCAGCGACCTTGATATGACCTCCGATCAGCTAAAAGGGAAGAAGTTTTACCATGGTGCCGGCTGCGAAATCTGCAATAACACTGGCTACAAAGGCCGTGTTGGGCTGTTTGAGCTGCTGATTATGACCGACAACTTACGTGACATGATTATGCAAAACTGTCAGACTGAGGCGTTGCGCGACGCCGCCGAAAAAGAAGGAATGGTCACGCTCCGCACCGCCGGCATGGCTGCCGCCTACAGTGGAACCACCACCCCCGAAGAAGTCATTCGTGAAACCATCCAAGAAGCCTAAGAAAACATCCTTCTGTCGGCTTATCCTTACCCCACAAACGCTGAAAGCAGATGGCCCGAGTCTAATCAACACCGGGCTGACAGCTTTGTTTCCGAAGGAAACACCTCATGCCAACATTTCAATTTGAAGCGATGGACGCCACGGGCGCCGAGATCAAGGATGTGATCGATGCGCCCAGTGAAGAAGAAGCCCAGGCGACGATTCGCCAGATGGGCTACTTCGTCACGAAGATCAACGTCAAAAAAGCACGCAAGAAATCGGAAACGGCTGGGCCTGCCAAGAAAAACCGCGGCTTCGTTTTCGGTGGTGTTTCGACAAAAGAACTAACCGCTTTCACTCGGCAGCTCTCCATCTTGCAAGACGCGGGCCTGCCGATTTTGCGTAGCTTGCGAATTCTTGCCGAACAAGCCAAGCCGGGCCGTCTCAAGTACTCACTAGAAGACACGTGTGAAGAAATCGAAGGCGGGGCCACCCTCTCCGAAGCGATGAGCAAAAGCCCCAAATGCTTCGACCGCCTCTACGTGAACATGATCAAAGCGGGCGAAGCGGGTGGTGCCTTGGAGCTGATCCTCCAACGCCTGGCCGACTTCCAAGAACGGGCCGAGTCGCTCAAGCGAAAAATCAAAAGCGCCATGATCTACCCGGTTGTGGTGGTCTCGGTCGCGGTGGGCATCCTTACGTTTATCATGATTGCCATCGTCCCGGCATTCCGTGAGATTTTCGA
>JAJRUA010000262.1 GCA_024278035.1 Planctomycetota bacterium
AGCACGCCTCGAACTCGAACGCTTAATCGTTCGACTTTCCAAAGAAGCAACGCCCCCCGTCGCCGCCAAGCGATGAAAGGGCAGGGCGTGCTAACAACTTGCCCAAAAAAGTGGGGCTCCGGAAAGTCCGAAACGGCGCCGGACGATGCCTCGTGTGCCGTTTCTGGCCCATTAGGGGCACTTATGTAGATGATTCGGGATACCCCATGTCGGTCCAACCTGAGCTCGCAGGCAAATTGCGAATTTGGATTGAAAATCCAGGCACATGCACGACATCATTGTGGCGGCGCAGTTATTGGGCATCTGAAACTGTAGGCGGTTGATGCAACCTCAGCAGAATTAGGTGGTTCAATTCCTACGGTGGGGAGTTCCACCTAAGCCAGTTTTAATCTTCCACCGCGAGAGTTACTCTCCACGATCAGTAGCGTCGTCTGTGCGCTATGCCCCATAGCGCAGTGAGAATCGTAAAAAAAGCGGTAGAGGGCTCGGGGACGATACCCACTGTGAGCATCGTGTAACCGACTAGTTCACCTTCGCTAAGGTATTCGAGTGTGTAGTCTTCGCCCAGAGTCGCCTCAGCCAGCGGAGACCAGCCGGAGAGATCAGCATCCCAATAGCGAATCGCATCGGTTCCTTCCACCAGCCCCAGGAACTCTTCAAGCGATGCCTCTGCCAAGCCAGCCAGAGCCAGCATACCTCCAGACGACATGTTGATGAAGCTGTCGTCGCTTTCGTCGTAGTCGATAAGTAATTCATTAGCTACAACCAAGCCGCCCAGATTAATTTGAAGCAACCCTTCTCCGCCTAGCCCCACTTGAAGCTTGTTATTGATGATCCAACCGGCTCCCGGGCCAGAAACGATAGCTTTGCCGTTGCTCCCAGAGAAAGTGCCAATAGTGCCATATTTCGCAACGGCCATACCTCCAGCCATGATTCTTAAATTAGCTGAACCATAGCGACCGACCACCATACTGCGGGCACCTTCGAGTTTCGATTCATTACCTTCTATGACAATTTCGCCAACGCCATTACGCTCTTCTCCAACAACAATTGTGTCGTTGGTTGTAGTCACAAGGCCGCCATCTTCAATGAGCAGGCTTCCTTCGCCTGCACAGCCAATGCAGAGGTCGTCATTCAGATTCCAGCTAGTTCCTGGCCCCTGGATCCGAGCCATGCCCTTAGACGTTCTGAACTTGCCGATATAGCCTTCACCGCTTGTGAGTGTCGCCCCGTCGTTGAGAAAGACCTTGGCGTTAGATGCCTGACGGTGGCCAATAAAAACACTCGAGGTGGCGTCCCATCTCGATGCGGGGCCCGATACCGTGAGCTGTGCATTGGAGTGTACTCCAATCAAACTTAATCCCGTACGTAGATGCCCGCCGTTAACAACTTCGATAGCTACATGTTGCCCCCCATATTCCGCGACCTCAAGTCTGCCAGCCACCAGAATTGAATTGGATCCAGTGATCTTGACCGTCGCTTCCGATCCTCTTGAGGAGCCAACATGGACTACTCGCGACCGGACTTTGGCGCTATCCGCCACAAGTAGCGAAGCCTTCCCCGATTTACCTATGTATAGCTCTTTATCCACCAACCATTCGGACGATTTCCCAGTAACTACGGCCTCTCCGAACGATCCGTTCCCATAACCCAGAAAGGCTTCAGATGAGTTAATGCTGTACCCATCAGCTATACGCAGCTTAGCGTTACCTACATAACCGACACCGAGCGGACTCGGCTTCGATTTATCCGAGGCATCTAGATTGATGGTGACATGCTGGCCTGGTTCTGAATCTAGGATGATCTGCTTAGTGTACCCATGGGCGGCATCGAATAATAAATCGTGGTCTCCCACGATAGAAGTCGTATTGATCACCCCCACTCCCTTAAAACTTTCGGGCAAAGCCCAAAGGCCTTTGGTGTCGATGACGCTGTTATCTAACCGAATTGTTCCAGTGGCAATGATCAACTCCGAGGGGGCAACGGAAGTAACTATTCGATTCAAGGCGCCCGGGATCAACCCTCCATCAATGTTGGTGGGAAAGCGCACAAAGTGCTCGACTTTCAGCGTTCCATCGATGCTCATCGTCGAGCCAAGGAGCAACTCCAATACTCCATCGGTATTGACATTCACGCCTCCGACGTTAGACCACTTGGAGTCCTCGCCGTCCAAGGTGACAGTTCCGTAAACACTCGCACCGCCTGTTTCGAGTAGGCCGCCAGACTCTACATTTAACGAGCCAGTACGGCCGACAAAAAAATCCACCTCAGAGTGTGCGTTTCCTTGACTCCTCCACACCGATCCTTCACCGGATATTAGTGCTGATCCAGTTGAATTATTACCTCTTCCAATTCTGCCAAACTGAGTAGTGACCACTGCTCCGTCTAGTACCTGGAGTCTTCCTGACCCGTTATAGCCAACATGCAAGCCACTCGCTTGCGCCAACGATCCCTGTCCAGAAATGAGAGCATCTCCTGTCGACGCTTCATTTTGCCCTAAAAAAATGTGACTGCGTACGTTTAACGCTCCGCCGTTGAGTACACGAACGTCGCCATGCCCTTCCAAACCAACGGCTAATGTTTGGCCAAAGTTAATATATGAACCGACGCCATCAATTTTTAAGTATCCGACGCCACTTGGCTTATAGCCCAAATAACCACTGGTATGGTGGATCCCTCCAATGGCTTTGACAGAACTACCTGAAGTAATGTTGAGATGGCCTATTCCCTTACTCCCAGCATACAATATTCCATTGTTAAGGATCTGTGAGCCCTCTTTGAGGGTGAGAGTTCCTTGAACGCCAGGACCTGCGCCAAGATAAATATTCCCATGACGACCAATGCTGATTGCATTTCCTTCGGTAATTTCGACAGAGCCATCAGAGGTGCCTCCAGCTACCAAAGAGCCGTTTAACCTTAACCACCCGCGTTCTTCTTGAAAATCGAATTGAGTATTTCCGGATTCAATTACCGCAGCCTTTCCAGTAGCTAAAAACAACACAACTAACAACCCAACCGCAACGACCTGCGAACGATAAGTATTATGCATAGCGCCAGTAGTCCGAGTGCCAAAAGAAACCTACTCTGAAGTCAGCGCGAACACTAACAGGATTCCCTTTCCGCGATAACCGCAGCTATTTTCAATCAGCCCTGGTAATTTGCAGCTAGCATAGCGATGATTCTCATGGTTCGCGATTTATCTTTGTGAGTTCGGCTGGACAAGCTTCTACGGTTTGCAGGCTCGCATGCGCCATCAAGCTGATGACACGTTCTGCTTTGTTCGATCGCTCCGGAGTGCGTAATGAGGGCCCGGTCCTGTGCGAGTTGCGGAAAGCCCTAAATAACGGCTGACACATCGTCCCCCTAAAGCAGGACTGCTAGCAGTCGCGTCCGCGGGGTTTCCCTACTCTCGTTGCCAGCAACTGAGCTTGGCCTTCCTTCCCCGTTTCCTTACTATTTCACCGTTCAATTGGGCCCAACCACCTGGATGTCTCCAACGGTCGAGAAAGACCGGATAACCAGGACCGCTTTGGGCCGTGCTGTAAAAATCGAGACGATGACGCAATGGTGATTCGGCTTGTGGGAATGGGGCTCGTGCTTGTCACAGCGGCAGGTTGCCAGACCCTTTGGAAATCGACCACGAACGTGGGCGCCGCAACGGCTGTGGCGCAGCCGGCCACGGCGAATCCGCTTGCTGCGCTCCCCTCAGCCCTGAAACCATCGAGCGGGCGAATCGGCCCCGTTCCTCAGGTGAACGAACAGCAAGCGCTCCAGCAGGTTTTGCCGCAGCTACAAAAACTGGCCGCGACGGATCCTCCGGCCCATGCTGAATTGCTCAAGCAACTCTCAACCACCCAACCCTCGCTCTGGGCACTAACGGCCCAACGAGCTATCGCTACGACCGAGTACCGACAACAGATTGCTGCGGCCAAGGGTGTTCCCAATAGAGCGAGCCAAGTGGTTGTCACGCGTGCCGCCGAACCGATGACGCCCCCAACCTCTCCGGCCACACCGCTGGCGAAACAGCCCACCTTTGCTCCTCCCGGGGCTCCTGTTGTTTTGGAGAGTCCAGCCGTTATCGCCTCACACGCACCACAGGTGATTGAGAACCAACACGTCGCAACATCGCCTGAAGCAGAGCCTACCCCCCAGGAGCCGACCAACATTCGGCTTGTCTCCGCAACGAGCGAGCCGAACCAACAGATCGATCGGCTCCCTTCAACGACCTCCGAGCGCAGCGAATCGCCCACCGACTGGCGAACAAGCCTTGATGCCGCGATCACGGTGCTCCAGGCGACAGTCCCTGCCACACCCCACAATACAGAAGAAGCCTACCACCATGCCCGACTGCGACTGCTGCAGCTTGCGGCTGGCCGTAAGGGAGAAGCCGTAGCAAGCGTTCCCGGCTTGCCACCTACAGAGCAAACCTATTGGTCGAAGCAACTTTATTCAATATCTACGCTACTGGACTCCTCAAGTCAGCCTGACCGGCAACGTCGGGCCGCCGCAGCCGCCGATCATCAGGCCGAAGCCTCCGACCAACTCCGCCAGCTCAGCAGCCTGAGCATTAAGAACCTTGGCTTCTGCACAGAGGTCTACGGCTTTGGTGCTTACGAACCCATCGATCAACCCGAGTTCACCGCCGGCCAGCAGGCAACGCTCTACTGCGAAGTCGATAACTATCGCAGCGAATCGACCGAGCGAGGCTACCACACGTCGCTCGCCACCAGCTACCGTATCGTCGATAGCCACGAGACGCTCGTCGATAGCGGTGAGTTTCCGCTGGTCGAAGACCACTGTCTTTCGCTCCGTCACGACTTCCATATTCAGTACGGCGTAACGCTTCCTACGACCGTCTACCCGGGCGAGTACCGCCTGGAGCTAACCGTCACCGACCAACTGGGCAACAAGATAGGCGAAGACTCAGTAGCGTTTGAGATCGTTGGGAAGTGAGTAGCGACGAAGCGTCTCCTCTACCAGAAAATGTAGTACAGCACGGCCGTCAACAAACAGACAACGACGCCACCGATCTTGGCGGATTGGGAACTGGTGATGTCCATATTTTCGTTGACGGGCATCACGATCGGTTCCTTGAGTGGCTTCAATAGCGTTATCAATACCAACACGGCGATGATCACACCGAAGCAAATCGCCATCCGATCAAGGAAGGCAATATCGGGCCGAAGGTACTTGAGTCCACCGTAGAGAATCGGATTGAGAACCAAGCCGACGGTGCCGACCGAACGAGGGGCTCGCTTCACGAGCAGGCCGAACAAAAAGATCGACAGCACGCCGGGCGAGATGAACCCTTGGAACTCTTGGATGAAGTTGAAGATGCCACCGAAGGCCGGGTTATCGAGCTTCGGAGCGATTAGCACCGCGATCAACACAAAGAGAAGCGTAAATCCTCGGCCCACGCTAACCAGTTCGCCTTGACTCGCTCCTGTGCGAAATTTGCGGTAGAGGTCCATTGTGGCGATCGTCGAAGCGGAGTTGAGCATGGAGGCCAAGGAGCTAACCACCGCGCCAAAGATGGCTGCATAGACAAAGCCCTTAAGGCCGTTACCGGCTGGTAACAAGTTACGCAGGAGCGTTGGGAAAGCACCGTCAAAATCGTAACCGACCAGTTGCCGTGAGACCTTAGCAGCCGCTTTTCCCTTCTAATCCGTTTTATTTGCCGCTGAAACCAACGCCGCATTCTCCGCGACCAATTCCTCGACACCGATTCCAGGCGCAGGGGCCGAAGCCCCCAACAGCGTGGCGTTGAACGCGGCCATCTCCGCTACCAAAACAGGCCGCTGTCCAGCGAACGCTTCGTTGAAATCGTAGATTTGTTCTTGGCGACTCCCAAATGCTTCTAACATGGGTGCGTTCTTAGAAACCGCCTGTTCTTGCAAATCGCCGTGATACAAGTTGAACGCCAATATGCCGGGGATCACCACCACAAACGGGATGATGAGTTTGAGCGCCGCTGCAAAGACGACGCCTCGTTGGCCCTCTGCCAGTGACTTGGAGCCAAGCGTGCGCTGAGTGATGTACTGGTTGAGCCCCCAGTAGAAGAAGTTGGGAATCCAGAGGCCCACCATGAGTGCCGTCCAGGGAATGGCCGGGTCGTCGGCAGGGCGAACCATGTGCAGCTTGCCCTCAGGCAAAGGAGCTTCGTTCAGCTTCCAGAACCGATCCCAACCGCTGGCCCCTTCCAGATCGCTCGCTTCAAGCGTGTCCGAAGCTGCTGTCTCGATCAATGCAACAGGGTCCGCTTGTTCCAACGCACTCAGTGCCAACCAAGCGACAATGACTCCGCCCAAAATCAGGGCTGTTCCTTGGAGCAAGTCGGCCCATGCACACGCCTTCAATCCACCAGCAAAGACGTATAAGGCTGCAAGGGTGCCGATGATCCAGCAACCGACCGTGATGTTCGACAGGTCGAGCCCCAGCAGAGTCGTGTCCGCAAAACCGACGGAGATGACTTTAGCACCTGAGTAAATAACGGAGGCCGTCGGAACTCCCACGAGAATAATAAGGCTCACCAGGGCCATCACCGTTCGGGCGAAGGCGTTGTAGCGGTACTCGAGGAACTCGGGGATCGTATAAATGCCGCTCTTGAGGAACGTCGGCAAGAAGACAAACGCGACAACGACCAACGTCACCGCCGCCATCCATTCGTAGCTGGCGATGGCCATGCCTAGCCAGTCGGCGGCTTGGCCACTCATGCCGACAAACTGCTCGGTGCTAATGTTGGCCGCGATCAGTGAGAAGCCGACCAACCACCAAGTGAGCCCCCGGCCTGCTAAGAAATAGTCGGCGGCATCCTTGGTTTCGTCCTCTTCGCGGCTCTTCCAAAGCCCGATCGCAATGACCGATGCCACGAACCCAACAAAGACCGCGATATCGATAATTCCCACGCCGTGCCCCACGTTTGGAGATTAAAAGAAGACCAAAGTGACCATTCTCTAGCATTTACGTCGGACAATCACCAGTAGGCATGTTGGACCCAACAGCCTCTTGTCAAGTTTTTTCTCTTGGACGACTGGCGGGTATCCAACACCCGTGTCGTTCCAACAATCCGGCCGAAAACGGAACTTGACATGCCCCTTGAATCGGCAGAGAGGAACCGGCCCAATAAGAAACGGCGTTACTCTGGCAATAAAACTCTCTGCGTTGAGTGCAGAGGAGTCGGCTCGACAAGGGCACGGGACAAAACGCAATCGCCGGGGCAGGGGTAGTGTGCCTAGTTTTTTTATCCGTTGCGGCCCCCGCGCCGGCCCAAAAAAAAGTTTTTGGGTTTTCGGCCACTTTGGGAAAATTGCCGGGAAAATGAACCGCAACGGAACGTCATGCTTCCTTTTCCTACTCGCGCCAAAAGTCTTCGATCCAGGGTGAAGGCCGGATGTGCCGATACCATTTACCGCTGATGCCGCGGATCGCTTCCGGCGGGTTGGGTAGGCCGTGAAAGAGGATTACCTTGGCGTCCTCAGGCACCGACGGTGCTTCGAACCAAGACTTGATCCACGAAGGGGCACAGCGGTACTTGAAGCTTGGCACCCACTGGTCGGGCCAAAACTCCAGTTGTCCAAGCCGATCCATTTCTCGCGATAGATAGGCTTGCTCATGCCGAACCTCCGTACGGATTCGCTCGAAGTTCTGCGTGAAGTTCTCCAGGACCTCTGGGTACTGCCCAATCTCGTAACGAAAGACCGACGAATTGCCTTCGCGGTTCTTTGGATTGTGTTTGTCATGGGCAATCAGAAAACTACCCGGGTGCGTAAAGAAATCGTCCAAGCTATCGACGATCACCACGTCCAAATCTAAAAAAAGCGTCGGCCCTGACAGGCCGCCAAAGTCCTTGGCGAAGACGCTAACTTTGCGCCATCCTCGCTCGGGAAGGTTCTTCGGAATATCGAGTTCCGGAAGCGGTTGAATTTCGACCTCTGTGCGAATCCCCTCACCGTTCTCGGTAAAACAGACAAGACGAAACGGTCGGCTTAGGTTCCGAGAAACCATGCCATAAAGCCGATTGACATAGTCGGCAGGGAACTTGTCGCCCCACTTCATGCAGATAACATTCACGCGATCCATCGCCGTCTGATTTCCTTAAAGCAGTCTGTAGGGTCCGCTGTGCGGCCCCTTGAGATTGGTAGACATCGAAAGAAGGGTCCGCACAGCGGACCTACGCACCTCGCAAATTACTGCCACCACCAAGCGTCGGTTTGTGTCGCCGCCGCTTGTTCACGTAGGGGGGCGAGGTCGGCGGATTCTTCCACCCGGTCGGCAACTTGCCAGGGGTAGAATTGTACGCCGCCCGAGGCGGTGATGATCCACTTGTTCCCTTTCTTGAGGAAACTCGCCTTGGTGGCGACCTGGCGTGGCGTGTCGTATTTTTCGAGTTGGTACTCGGCGGAAAGCCATGGTGTCTCGCACCCGGCAACTCCCCAAAGACCTTCCTTCGCCATCAGAGCAACGGCAACCGACAAATCCATCGCGTTACGCAGATGGGCAAACGAAGAATCATGGTCGGCCAATTCGTCGAACCGTTCGGTAAGCAGGTCGGCCCATTTGCGAGCCTCCGTTGCCCGGCCCTTGCCCTGTTCGATCTTGCCGGACGCACTGACAAAATCCTCTTCGGCAAGGCACTTGACGCCTTGGCCGCGGATTTCCCAGGCAAGCCCTTCCGCATCCCGGGCCAGCGGTTCGTAGTCGGCAGCCAGCCACCAGCGGGGCAGCAAATTTCGCTTCACACTGCGCGGGTTGATCATTTGCAAGTAGCTAGGCAAACCACCAATCGGTACGGGCTCAAAACCCATCGCAAGCCGTTTCATACGAAAGTCGGCCGCCACCATCGTACGAGCGTAATGGCTTGTCCCAGGTACGCCAGCGATGCTAATCACTTGCCGCCCGATCGCCTGTTCTAAACGGCGTGCTGCCGTCTGGGGGGAATCACCGGGAACCAGGCCCCGTTGCACCCGCTGAGCGTTGGCTAAGCCCTTGGGCGTTGGATCAATTGAGCAACTAATGCCCGGGCCGTTGGACGATTCGGCCGCACGTAGCGCGACGACCAAATCGTCAAGCATCAGCACAGGCCGGCCCGTCGTTTGTCCGACGGTGTTGCCGAGTGAATCGACTTTCCAACCTTCGGCTGGACCAGCAAGAACCATATCGCCCGGTTGGCCGTCGGCCGTCGGCGGGTAAACCAGCACATGCTTCACACGGAGCAAGCCGGCAAGGTAACGAACGCTATCCGGCAAAGGTTCACCACTCTCGTCCGCTGCCGCGATTTGGGCATCGAGCTTTCTGAGCGAGACAAACCGAAGTTCGGTTAAGGGCTCAAGGTCAGCCGGCACCGGTTGTAAGCCCGATTGCCAAACCGCTTGAAGCTTTTCGGTTTCGTCGGCTGCGGGCGCAGAGATCACCCCTTCGGCATCAACGTAAACCCCTCCCACCGACGAACGGAAAAACTGCGCCTCGGCTGAAGGGACCACCGTTAGAAGGCCCGCTATCAGGAGGAAGAGGGAAGGGAGCCGCAGGGCAGGGCACCAAGCGGATGAGGTTGGCCTCGGCAACCGGAACAGCATTATCGGGTCTCTCTACAGAAAGAAAAAAGTAAGAGTAAGTAACTCGGGGCGGCGTGTCGGTGGCGGGGGCCGTGGCGGAGGGCTAGGGGACGCTTACATTTTGGCGTGCTTGGACGTCGGCGTAAAACCCCCACAGCAAGCGGCCGAGCATGCTTTTGGGACCTCGTATCTCCAGCCTAGTTGGTAAGTCGTGGCGTAGCAATCGGTTTTTTCCCGACAGTCCGGGGCGTAACCTGTGTGTATTTCAAGGTTTCGGGTTGATTGAGCCTTGTTGGTAGAACGTTACGAGAATAGGCTAGACAGACCGGGTGTTGCAAAATGCTACGCTGTAGAATGCGGCGATGCAGAATGCGACACTCCCCTTCCCCGTGCCTCCACGCCTACCTCGTCTACAGCCTCCATGCCCGAATCTGGCGAAACCGCTGCCTATCTAGTGATTCGTGATGGAGCGAAGTGGACCGACGTCTTTCGCCTGCTGAAAGCTGAATCCGTCACGATCGGAAGGGCCCCCACCAACCGAATCGTTGTCAAAGACGAACGGTGCAGCCGAAACCACGCTGAGGTCTTTCCGTCGAAAGGGGAGTGGATTCTCCGAGACCTGGAAAGCCGCAACGGGACAACGGTCAACGGCGAAAGGGTGACCATCGACCACCCGCTGGTGCCGGGCGACATAATCCGCGTCGGTAGTGCTTGCTTGGCGTTTGTGGATGATTTGTCGCAAGCCTTTCCTGATTCTCAAAGTGTGTTACGCGCTTCGCAGCCGATTACCGGTTCGACCGATATGGGCCCGAACGGCCTCGGAGCTATTCCGACGGGCGTTGCTGCAGGGGCAGGTGCTGCTGGGACGGGCGCTGCTGAAGAAGCGGGCCTAGATGCCCACGATCCCGAAAGCGTTTTCGAGCCGCACCCCAACGAACCGACCCACATCACCCACCGACGGCAACAGAGCCGATATCTCGAGCCGAATTATGAGTTCGACACGAGCCTCAATGACACGGGGGTCGATACTTCCGGCTCGGCCCCCAAGGTAGGTCGTGCCGCTGCGATGCTCTGCCGACTTGCTTTTGAGTTGGCCCAAGCTGAGGACGTAAAGTCGGTCGCAAAAATTGCTCTCGATGGTCTGTTCTCGGGCACCTCGGCTGATGCGGGGGCAATTTTACTCGGGACGATTTCCGATCCCGAGTCGGCCACGGATGCGCTGACCGAAGTCGCCTCGCGAAGCGACTCTGCTCATCGCTACCAGCAGGTTTCGCGATTCCTTGCTTCGACCGTCTTACGGGAAGGGCAGGGGGTGCTCGCGAGGAACATTATGGATGACAGCCAGCTCGGCGCTCGCGATTCGAGCGGCGACATCCTGGCAACCAGCGTCCTCTGCGCCCCAATCCGTCAAGCTGCGGGGCCCCTGGGCCTGATGCACCTTTACTCCACCAATGCCGGTGCGCCGCTTGATCCGGATGACCTCGAGTTCTCGCTCGCCTTGGCCGACACGGTCGCTGTTGCCTTAGGAAACCTTGAGCATCGAGATGCGTTGGTCGAAAACCTTGACAAAGTACGTGACGAGAACACACAACTTCGTGAACGTCTTGGCGTGCAGAGTGAAATCATTGGCGAGAGCGATGCGATTGAGCAGGTCACGCAAGAGATCGCTCGCATTGCACCGAGCCGGGCGACGGTACTGATTCGTGGCGAGAGTGGCGTTGGGAAGGAGCTGGTAGCTCGCGCGCTTCATTTTAGTAGCCCCCGAAGCGAAGGCCCCTTCGTTTGCCTTAACTGCGCCGCGCTGAGCGAGTCGCTCCTTGAGAGCGAACTTTTCGGCCATGAAAAAGGAGCGTTCACTGGTGCCACCGACCGAAAAATCGGCAAGTTTGAGGCGGCCCATGACGGAACGCTCATGCTCGATGAAATTGGTGAAATGAGCCCTGCCATCCAGGCGAAATTCCTCCGTGTTCTCGAAGGGGCCGCTTTCGAGCGGGTCGGTGGCAACAAGCCGATCAGTGTTGATGTGCGTGTCATCGCCGCCACGAACCGCGACCTGGAACAGCAAGTTGCCGAAGGAGCCTTCCGCCGCGACCTTTACTTCCGGCTGCATGTGCTGGAGATCGTCGTACCGCCCCTTCGCAAGCGACCCAAGGACATCCCCATCCTCGCCCACCACTTTCTGGAGCGGTACAACGAAGAGACGGGACAGCGACTCAAGGGGTTCACCAACCGAGCGATGGAGGCGCTCAAGACCTACCGCTGGCCCGGCAATGTTCGGGAGATGAAGAACGTCATCGAGCGAGCGGTCGTGCTGAGCCGAAGCGATGCGGTGGATGTGGAAGACCTTGTCCTCTCCACCCTCAAGACAAGTGGCGACACCGAAGCGGAACTACCCGAGGGACGTGGCGGGGCTTACGAACCGCTCTCGCTTGCCGAGATCGAACGCCGCCATATTCTCGCCACGCTTAAAAGCGCCGGCTGGAACAAAAGCCGTTCGGCCAACATCCTGGGAATCGAGCGTTCGACCCTCGACCGCAAGATCCGCCGTTACGAATTGCAAGTCCACAAGCCGACGCCGTCGGCTTAGGGCG
>JAJRUA010000263.1 GCA_024278035.1 Planctomycetota bacterium
GACCGGCTTTAGCACCGTGAAGCGTCGCTCTCGACGTTGTGTCTCCCAAACCGGCACTTGCCGCGATACTTCACGCTCATCGTAAACGGTCTCACAAACCGAACGGTAATAGGTCGCATGGCGCTCTTCGTAAACCGTTTGGCATTCGAGCCGATAGGCAGGCTCGCAACAGCCACCGACTGAGGCAACCTCTTGCTGCGCAGAAATTGGAGCCGTCGGAGCCAACAAGGCGACAACGAGCATGAATCGGATAGCAGTGGGGCCCAACGGCAAAGAAGCAGACATAACGGAAAACCCGAAGGCAAAGGATATCAACGGACGAGCGGCCTTCCCTGCAAAACGTGCGGGATGGATCTGTTGCTGTAAGTCTGTCGTGTTAAGGGGCCTTCGGCAAATCAATTCTTGCCCGTATTACCGCTAGCAGACAAGAAAAGCTCAAGTCGGCTTGTACTTACACCGTTCAGGGAAGTTACGCCGTCTTTACCGACTACGAGACACACGGGCGAGGGACATGGGGCCGCTGACTAGCAGCCCCCTAATCGCTACACTCCCTACAGCCTTCCATCCTCCCGTTTCCCCGTTTCCCGAAAGGCAGAAAGCCTTACTCGCCGTGCGGCTGCTTAATCTCACCTTGCCGACACCCGCCGAGAACCTAGCGCTCGATGAAGCCCTACTGCTCGATACGAAAGGGCCCGAAACGCTCCGGTTTTGGGAACCCCGTGAGCCTCTGGTCGTCCTTGGACGTTCCTCCCGATGCAGCGAAGAAGTCGATACTGCGGCTTGCGAAGCGTCACAGGTCCCGCTCCTACGCCGGGTGAGTGGAGGAGCAACCATCGTTACCGGTCCTGGCTGCTTGATGTACGCCGTTGTGCTCGACACCGCCTCACGACCCGAACTCAAGGCCATCGATCGGGCTCATACCGAGATACTCACTCGACTTGCAAGTGCGCTAAAGACGTTAGAACCCACCACAGACATCGCCGGCACAAGCGACTTGGCCTTCCATCCGAATCTTGCTAATCCTCTAGCGAAATTCTCGGGCAATAGTCTCCGTGTCGTTCGCTCACGACTCCTTTATCATGGCACACTGTTATACGACTTCAATTTACCGATGATTCCCCGTCTGCTTCGTACCGCTCCGAGGCAACCAACGTACCGTGATTCAAGAACCCACGAACAGTTCGTCGCCAACTTTCCTGCTACAGAACCACAACTCCGAGAAGCGATCAGCGCCGCTTGGTCTGCGTCCAACTCGGTAGAGAAATTGGATGCTTCGCTAACCTTGGCAGTTGAACAATTGGTCCGTGAGCGATACGGCCGCCCCGACTGGAATCTTGCTAGGTAATCTCCATGCACCGCCAACCGTTACTCCGATTACTCGAAGACTACGCACAACGCCACCCTGAAGAAGCGGCAATGGTTGCGCGTATTCGCCAGCTTGTCGACTCCCACGCCGATTGCTTCGACCGCACCTGCTTGCCTGGGCATATCACCGGTTCTGCTTGGGTTGTCTCAAGCGATGGCAATCGCCACCTCTTGCTGCATCATCGCAAGCTCGATCGTTGGCTTCAGCCAGGAGGCCATGCGGATGGAGATGCGAATGTGGCCCGAGTCGCGTTACGAGAAGCCGTCGAAGAGTCTGGCATCCCTTCTCTACGCCTGGCGCAAGAAACGCTGCTCGATGTGGACGTCCACCTTATTCCCGCTCGTTACTCCGGTGATGGAACCCTCTTAGAAGCGGCCCACGAACACCATGATCTCCGATTTTTAGTCCAAGCCGAAGGAGACGACCCAATCATCGTTAGCGACGAATCGCACGACGTGCAGTGGTTGACACCAGAGCAAGTCGCTGGCAAGACAAATGAAACGAGCGTGCTACGTTTGCTGACGAAAGCTCTTGCTAGGAGCGACGCCCTCTGAAGTCTACCCTCATGGACTTCGTAGCACCCTTCTGCACCCGCGTCAGCTTGACGGTCAAGAACTGGCCAGTTAGCCTGCGGGCCAAGCAATTTTTACTTCAGGTTTCCCAGCATGAGCCACTCTATTACTGATAATTCGCAGGCCATTAAGCCAGGGAGCCCTGGGTGGTTCGATGTTCTACGCACCGACTTTCCCGCGTCGGTCATCACGTTTCTTGTCGCCTTGCCCCTTTGCATGGGAATCGCGATTGCCTCTGGCACCCCCCCCGCAACGGGGTTGATCACTGGTATTGTCGGCGGTTTGGTGGTCGCTCTTATCGCCGGCTCACCTCTGCAGGTCAGTGGGCCGGCAGCAGGCTTGTTCGTGCTGGTTGCCCAGGTTGTTTCGGAGCTTGGCATCCAAGCACTGGGGATCGTTGTTCTGATTGCTGGCCTGATTCAGTTAATTGCCGGGCTACTGAAACTTGGCAATTGGTTTCGGGCCGTTTCCCCAGCCGTTATTCAAGGAATGATGAGCGGCATCGGCGTGCTGATTTTTGCAAGTCAATTTCATGTCATGGTCGATGACAACAACGCAGCACAAGGATGGATGGACTTCGGCTTTGGCAAAGGAATCGCCAATCTTATCACCATTCCCCAGTCATTTTGGCTTGGCGTTGTACCCCAGGAGGGATCACCTCACCACTTGGCTGGTGCCATTGGTGTCCTCACGATCGCCATTTTGATGGCTTGGAAATGGGTGCCCCTTCGTTCTTTGCGGATAGTTCCGGGCCCTGTGGTGGCGGTTGTCGCGGCGGCAGCGATCACAAAGTTCCTGGGATGGGATATCTCTTTTGTGGTTGTTCCCGACAATTTGCTTGAAGGGATAACGCTTCCAACCTCGGCTCTTCTTTCCGAGCTGCACTACGGGGCCGTCCTTTTTGCCGCGATGGAGATTGCGGTTGTCGCCAGCGCCGAAACCATGCTTTGCGCAACAGCCGTCGATCAAATGCAAACCCACGCTCGAACAAAATACAACCAGGAACTCACGGCACAGGGCGTGGGTAACATGATCTGTGGTGTGCTGGGAGCATTGCCTATGACAGGCGTTATCGTCCGTAGCTCAGCCAACGTAGATGCGGGAGGGCGGACGAGGCTCTCCGCTTGGCTACACGGCTTGTGGCTGCTGATCTTTGTTACCACACTCCCTTGGGTTCTTAACTCCATTCCCATGGCAAGCCTTGCTGCCATTCTTGTCTACACCGGTTGGAAGCTGCTTAACATCGCGGCGATTCGTAAACTGTGGTCGGTTAGCAAAGCCGATGGAATCATTTGCCTTATTACGATCTTGTTGGTTGTTGGAGTGGATTTACTGACGGGTGTACTAGTCGGCATCGCCTGCACCGCGGCACGACTTCTCTACACCTTTTCTCGAATCGACATCGATGTTGAAGAAGTGCCGGAGGAAAACCGAATCCATCTCCACTTGAATGGATCGGCCACTTTTTTGGCTTTGCCTCGATTGACCGAAGTGCTGGATAACATTCCTCCTAATACCGAACTGCACGTTTCACTGGAGAACCTTCGGTACGTCGATCATGCGTGCCTTGAACTCTTTATCAAGTGGGACAAGCAGCACGCCGCAAAAGGTGGCAAATTGATTATGGACTGGGACAACTTGACGGCGACCTTCAAAGAAGCCGGTCGCAACCGTTCTTAGAGGTGTCTACGATAGCAAATTTATTCTTACGCTGACGGCGGTCGGCAACAACATTTGTCCGAGAACAAGGGCAACCGTAATTCAATTTCCGACGGTAAAGAAGTAGAGCTATTCGCCCGCGGAATCTCTCGTTTCTTTTGAGCTGTGAACAGTTACCTCGTTTCTTTCCCTTGGTGAAGGGAAATCAAAAGTCGAAAGATCGTGCGGCCGGCAAATCGTCAGGCTCTTCGGTTTCTTCTGTGGCAGGCGGGGTGTCGTCCGTTTCGTCCACCTTTGACTCGGCAGGTTCTTCGAGTGCAGAATCTTCGTCGACCTGTTCTTCGGCTGAATCGTCGGTTATTTGTTGCAACTCACGCCACGGTTGCTTGGACTTGTAGCTGGCCAACTCGGCTTCGAGTTGGCCATCGTAGGCATTGCTCTTATCTTGCTCGTTGGCCTTAGCGATCGCTTCTTTTGACCATCGAACCGCCTTCTCAAAGTCGCCTGCCTCGGCATAAGAGGCGGCGAGAGTGCTGAGGATATGTGGCTCGGCGTACTTGGTGATCTCACACGCCTTCTGAGCAAACTCCACGGCAAGCGAGCCATCGCGCAGCTCCTTGTCGGGGCTGGTGGCGAGGGTCCAGGCGTAATTGTTCAGAGCCCCTACATCCAGTGGGTTGTTCTTGATGGAAAGAATAAAATCCTCCGTGGCTGCCGTGTGATCGCCCGTGAGCAAGTACATGTCACCTCGCCAGCGCCGTGCCAACTCATTGTCGGGCAGCAATTCAAGCACCCGCGTCAGCACTTCGATGGCTTCTCGAGGGCTCTTTTCTTGAACGTAATAGGCGGCCAATTGAAGTTGCACATCGGCCCGGTTGGGCGCTGCTTGGGCGAGTCGCTTTAAGGTAGCGACCGCTTCGTCGGAACGGCCTAGTCGTTCTAGCAGGCGAGCACGCATCAGATGAGCCTGTACTAAACCGGGCTGCTGTCGCAAAATCGCCTCGACATCGGCCAGTGCCCGATCAAACTCTTCGGTGAGCATGAACATCTCCGATCGCTTCAGGAGTGTCGCCAGATTGCCGGGCGCTAGCTCCAGAGCTTTGCTGAGTTGTTCGATGGCTTTTTTCGGTTTCCCGAGTTTGTTGAAAACTTCGCCCCGATACTGATAGGGTCCCGCCGCCTGTGGAGCTAGTTCGGTCGCGCGGTTGAAACTTTCGAGCGCTTCCTTGGGTTTTCCTTGCGTCAGTAAAGCGAGCGCCTTCAGTTCGTGAACCGCCGCGCTGTCGGGAGCGATCTCGATCGCCCGTTCGATGTCGGCAAGGCACTTCTCTGGGCGCCCATCCGCTTGATGCAATCGAGCGCGGAGTAACAGGTACTCTGCCGACTCAGGCTGCAAAACAATCGCATGGTCGAAATCGTCTAGCCGAGCAGCGGCGTCTTTCTGGGCAACACCTCGTAGGGCGTATGCCTGGGCCAGTTGCTTTGGTTCGATCGTCTCGGCTGCTGGATCTTCTTCGGCAAGCTCCGCAGCCCGAATGACTTTGGTAAAAGCGTGACGGGCTTCGCTCTGATTTCCGAGTGGGAGCGACAGTAATCGTCCAATCAGCATCCATGCTTCGACCTGCTCGTCGTCGTAGCTGACAACTCGGATGAGATCGATAATCGCGTTTTCCCGAAGCTGTGTCCAACGAGGATCGATCCGAGGATCGGGGACTTTCTTGCCAAGTATGGCACTCGAATACAGCATGGCCCGTTGCAGAAGGCTTGAACCAAGCACTTGCTCCGCGAACTCCGCATTGTCGGCATCCAGCCCTTTGTCGAGTGCCGAGTTGAGCAACTCAATCGCAGCGTTCAGGTCTTTCAGCCCTTCGGCAGTGAACTTTATTTCGATCGCCTTATCGAAATCAGCTTGTCCCGGATTGTTGGGATCCACAACCGGTGCCGGTTCGGCGGCGGGCGGGGCGGCGAGGTCTTCCGTTGCGGGTTCGCTCGCCTCGTTAGGGGCCTCTTCAGGGGCCTCTTTTTCGGTAACGGGTTCTTCGGCAAC
>JAJRUA010000264.1 GCA_024278035.1 Planctomycetota bacterium
ACGAGGCCCGGAAAGCACGGTGATTGGCAATTTTTTGATCCAACCACTCGCTGGGGGACTCGCCATCGAATGCCCCCGCAAGGAGCGGTGGCATAACAAGCTGGCTACCGACGATCACCACCAACCAGCCCAGCAAGAGCAAACCGATCCAAAATCGCTGTGGGGGTACCATTCGGGGTGCCATTCGGGGTACAAGGCGAGAGAGTGACATCGGCAGGACCGACGAACGAACGAAGGGAGGTCTGGTAAACCCCCCCTCACCCCAGTCTAGTTGAACAGGATAAGCAATCAACTAGGACGTTGCAGAGAACAGCAAAGGCATTGCCCTAGAAAAATCGTAACCGTGCCGTTAGGTAAGTTAGGTTCCCTCATGATTCGCTCGCTCGCTGCTTTGATGCTCACCCTAACGGTGCTGCCTGCTACCGCTCAACCTTTTCGTGCAGACATTGACCGTTGGGTTGCCCAAGACAAGATGGCCCCGCCGCCACAGGGGGATTTGTTGTTCGTCGGGAGTTCAAGCATTCGTCGCTGGGAGCACTTGACTCGTGATTTCCCGGAGTACGACGTGGTGCAGCGCGGTTTCGGCGGCTCGACATTCACCGATGTTTTGCGCTACTTGGACGAAATCGTTTTCCCCTCTCGTCCACGGTTGATCGTTGTTTTTGAGGGGACAAACGACATCGCCTCTGGCAAGTCGGTAGACGCAGTGTTCGAGGACTATCTTACGTTCGTCCGACGTGTCCACGCCAAGCTGCCGGAGACAAAAATCCTATTCATTGGGATCACACCGACCCCGCTGCGTTGGGAATGCTGCCAAGAGGAGAGCACGGAGCTTAACAAGCGAATCGCCCAACAGTGCAAAGACGATCCACGGCTCGGCTACATCGACACGCCGACTCGTTTTCTTGAGCTGGGAGCCCCTGATGACAAAGCGTTCACGTCGCTCTTCTGCGATCGACTCCATCTGACCGAAGAGGGGTACGCCCTGTGGAGCGAGATCATTGGTAAGGCAGTACGTGAAGCGGCCCCGCCCATCAAGTCGGGGGCACCTCAAAGACCAACAGAATCGATGAAAAAAAACTGAGCCCCAACGGTAACGACGGAATCACGTAAGAAAAACCACGAAGAAACCCTTGCGAAATTGTCGATGAGTCCTCGTGACGGCTTTTCTATTTCCTATTTTCGTTGTAGCGTTGTGCTTCCCCGATCTTCTGGTATTTCGTCTAAACGTCCCAGCGCCACTAGCTTCTGCGGGCCTTTCGGGGCAAAATCTCTGCTTGTTCTCCCCGTTTTTCCCTCAGCTTTGGTCTCGCCCCGCTATGTCGCTTTTGGTCGTCGGTTCGGTTGCTATTGATAATGTGGAAACTCCCACCGAGCGTCGTGACGAATTGCTCGGCGGATCGGCATCCCATTTTTCCTATGCGGCCAGTTTTTTCACCGATGTCCAGCTTGTGGGCGTTGTGGGGGAGGACTTTCCGCAGGAGCACGTTGAATTGCTCAAAAGCCGTAAGGTCTGTACCGAAGGCCTCGTTCGGAAGCCTGGCGGAAAGACCTTCCGATGGACGGGCCGCTACCTGCCCAACATGAATGACCGCGAGACGCTCGACGTGCAACTCAACGTCTTCGGCGAGTTCGACCCGGTGGTCCCTGAGAATTACCAAAAGACAAAGTTCGTCTTCCTGGCGAACGGTGTCCCGGCGGTCCAGGCGAAGGTTCTTTCACAAGCCGCCGAAGATCGGTTTGTCGTTGCCGACACGATGGACCTGTGGATCAACGAGCATCGTGGGGACCTTGATGCCCTGATGAAGCAGCTCGACGGCCTGATGCTCAACGACAGCGAAGCGAAGCTGCTTACGGGCGAAGAGAACCTTGTTTCAGCCGGCCACGCGGTGTTGGGCATGGGGCCGAAGTTCGTCATCGTCAAGAAGGGCGAGCACGGAGCGATTTACATTGGCCGCGACGCTTCGGGCCAGATCGAGACGTTCGTCTTGCCGGCGTTTCCGACCCGCTCGGTCATCGACCCCACGGGGGCGGGCGACAGCTTTGCCGGCGGCATGATGGGCCACCTTGCCCAGCAAGACCGGGTCGATAACGCGGCGTTCAAAATGGCAATGGCCTACGGCACGGTCGTCGCCAGCTTCAACGTCCAAGGTTTTGGACTCGACCAAATGAAGGAAATCGAGCGAGCCGAAATCGACGCCCGCCTTGCCGAATACAAGCAGATGCTCACTTTCTAAAAGGCAACCGTTCGCAGCTCCCAACAAAAAGAAATCGCGGATGAACGCGAGGGGACCGTTTTCCGGGAGATGCCACAACGCTGGCCGGCGAAAGTCGTGGAATGCCTCAGCGTCCCCATCGGTCGGCTCAACCGGGGGATTTCCTATGATCGGGGCCCGCCGCTTGGCTCACGCCAGGCTCAATAGCGGCAACTCTCCGCTAAAACCCGCTCGTAATTGCGCTGACGGTCGTGAATCCTTGACCCCAGATGAGCTCCAGCGGAATGGCCGCGTAGAGGCCGCGTGTGAAGACCTGTTCGATCAATTCATCCACTGCTTCGATCGGCGTCTTGGGGATCAGCACGATGTCCCCATCGTTGAGCCAAATCTCGTCCGCCGGCGTCGGCCGGCGACCGTAAAGAGCGCCGCGTAAGTCGAGCATCGTTGCCATCATCCGCCAGTCATCGCCTCGACGGAAGATAACCACTTGCCGAAGGTTCGCTCCATTTTGCCACCCTCCGGCCAACGCGATCGCCTGCATCGTGGTGGTGGGGCCCGTCAGTGTGAATTGCCCTGCCTGGGCAACTTCTCCCAGCACATAGATGAACCTCGGAGCGCGCTGGACAAGAGTAATCGTCGCACTCATGCCCGGGATGGTCGCAGCGTAGCGGGCATCGACTTCCCTTTTGGCCTCGGCGATGGTGAGCCCTTGCACACAAACATTGCCCAGCCCTGGCAATTGAATCATCCCGTCGGGCGTGACGACCGCGCTGATTTGCCTGCCGCCGACAAGGCCCCCTCGACCATCGACCGAGTCAAGCAAGTCTTCCAAGCGAGTATTCACTTGGATGGGCGTGACCGTGATGGTTGGCACCGTAAAAAACTTCTCAAACCTTTTTTCCAAGTCTTCTTGCAGCGCCATCACACGCCGTCGCGCTGCTGGTACGCGGCCCACGAGAGGCAACGTAATCATTCCGTCGGGCTGGACAACGACCTCTCGATTGAGCCCATCGCCTGAGTCCGTAGCGAGAGCCCCACCCCCATTATTCGATCCGCCCCCGCCTCCACCAGAGGTAAGCGATTCAACACGAAGTCGGTCACCCACTTCTAATTCATAAGGTCGGGAAAGCACCTCGCGTGTCCGAAGAAAGAAAAGCGCCAGGGAATCATCGACTCGCAAGCGGTACTCGGGCACATGAGCCGTTCGGGCGTGGCCGACGTACTCTCCTTGGGCATAACGCTGCCAGTCGGCAACGGAGCCGCGTGAATCCCAGCCCACTTCGCCCTCCATGCCACACGGCCCGCAGGCAGCCATGCTATCCACGGCCCAGATTTTATGCGGGGCCGCAGGGTTACAGGGGCCCATGCAAGAGCGACATCCTGCACCGCCGCAATTGCTGATGTTACCGTTGCCGAGTCCTCCTGGAGCCGCAAAGATTTCAGGCGACTCGGCCTTCACCGGCAAGCCAATAGCCACTATGGCTAGAAGAACAACAAGGTAGCTAATCAATGGAAGGCGTCGCATGTTCAGTTGGGGCGTAAGGGACGCAGGGTTGGTATCAAAAAACAGGCTATCGAACGACGGCCGGTTGTCGTGCTATCTGACGAGGCGCGTTCGGGTGGGGGCGCCAGGCATCGACGGAAGTCGATGATTGGCTCGGTTGCGGTACGCTCCAACCGGCCGCTTGCTTCAGCTTTTGCCAACCGCTCGGCTTCACTCTTGGCGGTTCTACTCTTTGTGGTGGCTGCGGTGCTCGTTGTTGTGGATATGGGCGGCTGGCAACGCGCTGTG
>JAJRUA010000265.1 GCA_024278035.1 Planctomycetota bacterium
AGCGAGTAGCTGAAGCCACTGCATCCGCCACCAGCGACTCCGACTCGTAGGACGGTGCCTTCCTCGAGTTTTTGGTCTTCGATAATCCGTTTGACTTCACCGGCTGCTTTTTCGGTCAGAATAATGCTCATGTTTCGATTCCTCGGTATCTTGGGTAGGCGGTGTTCGGGAGAGGCGATCCACCGTTATCTAACATCGGCTTGGCCTTATGCTCAAATTATAGCAAATAATTAGCCAGGGAAAGTCGAATAATCTTCGGATCCCTACCCAGTTGCCAATTTCCTGAGTTGGATAACGGCTTCAGCAACGGTTTGGATGGCAAAATCGACGTCCTTTTCGGTATTGAAGCGGCCAAGACCAAACCGCAGGCTGCTGCGAGCGAGATCGTCGCTCATGCCAAGTGCTCGTAGTACATGGCTCGGGCCTGGGGTGGCCGAGGCGCAGGTGGCCCCAGAGCTGATGGCCAAGTCTTCGACGGCTAGCAGCAGAGCCTCGCCGTCGACGTTGCCGAGTGCGAGGTTCAAATTGCCGGGCAAACGGTCGAGGGAGTCGAGCGCGGGGCCACACAATTGAAGTCCACCTAGCCGGGCGCCGAGGCCTTGCCAGAGGCGATTGCGTAGCTTGGCCAGCCGGACGGTTTCGGTGGAAATCTCGGCCACACAGAGTTCGAGCGCTTTCGCAAAGCCGACGATCCCTGGGGTGTTGAGGGTGCCGCTGCGCCGCCCTTGCTGTTGTCCTCCGCCGACGATCTGTGGTTCGAGCCGCACCGCAGGGGTTCGGCGACGGACGTAAAGCGCCCCGATCCCTTTGGGCCCGTAGATTTTATGGGCGGTAAAACTCATCAAGTCGACGTCCAATTGCTGTACGTCGACCGGTAGCTTGCCGACCGCTTGGGTGGCGTCGCAATGGAGGAGGACGCCTTGGCGGTGGCAAAGATCTGCGATTTCTGCAATTGGCTGAAGCACACCAATTTCGTTGTTGGCGAGCATAATGCTAACCAACACCGTATCGTCGCATAGGGCATCGGCGATACGTTGCGGATCGAGCCAGCCGGCCCGGGGGCTGGTATAGGGTTCGACCTCGACGAGCGAAACGCGAAAGTCGTGTTTCGTTAAGCGGTTGAGTGGTTCGAGGACCGATTGGTGTTCGGTACCGGTGCTAATGAGGCGATTACCGCGGCGCCGTTTTCGTTCGGCGACTCCGCGGATGGCAAGGTTGTTACTTTCGGTGGCGCCGCTGGTAAAGACAATCTCTGAGGGGGCGGCGCCAAGAAGGGTCGCAATGGAATCGCGTGCTTGCTCGACCGCCTCGTTCGCGTCTTTTCCAAAGGCGTGCCCTACGCTTCCGGGGTTGCCATACTGTTGGGAAAAGTAAGGCAGCATCGCCTCGACGACACGAGGGTCGGTGCGAGTGGTTGCGTGATTGTCGAGATAGATCATCGGGTGTTAGTGGTTGGCGCCAGCTGGAAGCGAGAGAAAGGGCCTCTTCTCAAGTTTCCAGCGTCCGGGGCTCAGCGTCTAGCGTCTTCTTTATCCAAACAACGCCTTCACGACGATTTGCGACCAAGTTTCGTAGTGTTCGAGTTCAGGCAAAATTTCGTCAATGGGCATAAAGCAGGCACCGAGGATGTCTTCCTCGCGTGCATGGACATTGAGATTCTCGACATCAAAGATATGGACGATGCCGAGGTGAACTTTGCCGACGGGCGTCTCATCGTCGTTGATCAGGCCGACGCATTGCTCGGTGTAGGGAGCTTCGATGACGACTTCTTCCGACAATTCACGAAGCATGCCTTCGCGGTAGACATCTTGCTTGGTCCCGGCGCCGGCGTCTTCGGTCGAAATATGACCACCGATTCCGACACTCCGCTTCGCGTGAAGCCGAGCCTCGCCTTGGCCGCCACCGCGGGTGTACTGAAACAATCGCGGCTTTCCGTCTGCTCCGGTGTAGCGGAACAGCACGTAGGGGATGAGTTGTTTGAAGCTTGGGTCCTCTTCCATCTCGCCTCGCGGCTTGTAGCTGAGTTGGCCGTTCTCGAACAAGGCAGGGAGGTACGAGGCAACTTCCGGCGAGAAACCTTGGAAATGTCCTAGGGCATGAAACTCGCTGGTCGGAACGACAAGCACCCGTTCTTCGGCGACGGTCGACATGGGGGGGAATCCTTTCGGTATAGCGTGTGAAGATAACGCCTTAGTTTATGTCTCGACTGCGGTTTACGCCAGTGCTGTAGGAAAGGGTGCCTTAATCAACAATCCGAAGCTTAATTTCCTCAGAGTTTGCCTTCAGCTCTGGCGCATACATCGCAGACGCTCGCGTAGGCAGAGCGCTAAAGCTACCGGGGATCTCGGCGCGGAGGCGGTACGAAAGGCTGTGTTTGCCTCGGGCGAGGCGAGTGACGAAGAGACTTACTCGGTCGTCGCGTAGCTCCATGTAAGCTCCAAGCTGATTGCCGTTGTAACCGCTGCGGACGTCGACGGGCTCGAAACCGGCGGCTTTCATGTCTTCGAGCAAAATGTACTCGTAGTCGTTCTTACTGTCGATCGTGAGTTCCACTTCCACTAAATCGCCGCTTTGGAGTTCGGCGAAGTTCACTAGCTCGGTGGGTTCGTACTTTTCGACCCGCTGGTCGACCACCTGCCCGCGGCCGCCCGCGACTTGGGTCGATTTCTCGGTAGGCGTAAGTAGGTAGTAGCTTCGACTAACTTTGATTTCCAAGCCAGCGGCGCCGATGTGATCTTCCAGCGTGAAATTTGTGAGGTAGCCACTGTAGTAGATAGGCGAGTCACCCTTTTTACGCAATTCGACGGTATGCTTTCCTGCTGCGAGTTGTTCGCCGGCAAGAACGAGCTTGTTATCGAAGGAAAACAGGTTGTCGCGGTTGATTGCGACTTGTTTTCGCTGTTTGCCATCGATCCAGACTTCAAGCGTCACGTCCGGAGCGTCTTCGCCGCTGGCACGCAAGTAATCGGCAAATGCTTCCACCACCAGCGCCGTATCGCGGGTGCTGTTCCAATAGGTGGCATGGCGCCGGTTGTTGAGCAAATACTTGACCAATCGCGGAGCGACTTTACTTTTGGGATCCGTCGCGGCAAGCAGCTTCAGATAGTAAGCATGGGCCTCGTATTCGCTGCCATACCAATGCCACCAGCCCGAGTTAGGGAGATCGAGCCAGGCGGTTTGGTTTTCGTTGTCTTGGCGAACGTATTGGCTAAGGTTTCGCATGACCATGGCGAGCATCTCGGAGGTTTGATCTTTGATGTTTGATTTTTGATTGGGACGGTTGATTTCGTTTTGCAGCGCGATGCCGAAGGTGGCTAAGCTGTACACGGCCAGGTGGGTGCGGTCGCGATAAATCGCGGCTCGCATCGTCACGTTTGTGTGCTTTGCTTCGGTCAAAACCATGTACACAAGGGCATCCAGGTTGTTAGCGTATTCTTTTTGTGGAAGTTTTTTGATCAAGTCGTCCTTCTGCAATTTCCAGTTTTTAAGGAGCTGAATTTGCTGCCTTTGGTGGCTGCGGAGCCAAGCGATACCTCGATCGAGCACATCAGGCACAATCGCGACGCCATTTTCTTTGGCCATCAGCAAACCATGGACCACCACCGCAGTAGTATGCGCCGAGCTATGCTCGCGATATCCGCTAAACCAGCCCCATCCGCCGTCGGAAAGTTGCATCTCGGTCAAGCGATTGACGCCCGCTTTCACAATTTTTTCGAGTTCCTTTTCGTCAAAAACCGGGTTTCGATCAAATCGCTTCCAACCTTGCGCTCGCTCGCGATCGTCGCCGATTTCTTGCGAGTTGAGATTCGTTCGCTTGTCGCGAATTGCTGCCAAATCGAGCCCCATCTGCTTTAGTGTGCGTTGGGTGACAACGGCAGGCAGGAAACGGTTGAGCGTCTGTTCAGTACAGCCGTAGGGGTAGTCAATGAGATAGGGCAGGGCGTCGACCATGGCGCCGGCCAGCGTTGGAGTGTAGCGGATTTCGAGCCGAGTCTGTTCAGCACGCCGCTCGGCCGGCACGTCGATAGTGAACTTGCCGACAGTCTCCTCAGGCCGCAGGACTCCCGTATAAGAATCGGTTTTTAACATGCCGTGAACGTATACGGGGAAATCCATTTCGACTGCGTCCGACTCTTCGTCCGTGAGCGCACTCATACGCACCGTGGCAGTACCCTCGCGAGCAACTTTCACGCGCCAGTCAACGCGTTGCTCTCCGCCTGCAGGAACGTCGATGATTTGTGCAAGCTGTTTCGGACCGAGAAGCGTATCGCCCGAAAGAGCCAACTGTACCCGAATTTGCTTCGCTTCGGCCAAATAGTTATGCACATTGGCCGAGAGAACCACTTCATCGGTTTCGACAAAGAAACGGGGTGCTTGCAATCGAACGATAATATTTTTTCGCGTGACCACCTCGGCCGAGCCCTCCCCAACACGAGTGCCATGGCCCATGCCCCAGACGCGCACTTTCCAGGTCGTGAGGTTCTCGGGCATGTCGAGTTTCACTTCGGCCAGCCCCTCGGCGCTCGTCTCTAAGGTTCCGACCCAGAGGGCTGTATCAGCGAAATTTTGGCGTACCGTGGGCTGAGCCATTTCGATTTCGCCTCCGGGCGAATCTTCTACAATAGAGCCATCGGAATCGGCAGCCATGGGCCTCGCTTCTTGTTCACTAAATGCAAAGCCAAGGGACATCTTGCTTTTTCTTAG
>JAJRUA010000266.1 GCA_024278035.1 Planctomycetota bacterium
CATCACTGCCAGCGTCCGTCCGCCAGCCGCAAGGCAAGCTCGGTGGGCGGCCGCATCGATGCCCCTGGCCAAACCACTCACGACCGTGATTCCCGCTTCGGCCAAACCGGTCGCCAAACTCTCTGCTTGCCGCAATCCGTACCGGGTCGCCCGTCGGGTGCCAACGATTGCTACCGCCCGTTGGTCGGCCGATTCAAGGCTTCCACGCCGATACAGAATGGCAGGCGGGTCGTAGATTTCGCGAAGCGCTGCGGGGTACGCTTCCGCATCGATCGGAAGAGCAGCGATCCCCAACTTGGCCGCTTCGGCAAGCATGCGTTGGGCCTCTTCGATGGTCGGTGCCGCTTGAATCGCCCGAGCGATTGCCGGGCCGATTCCTTGTACGCGGCACAAGCTCTCCACCGGCGCGTCAAGAATCGACGCCGCATCACCCAATGCCTCGACCAATCGCTTACGGCTGAGCGGTCCGACACCCCGAACCCCTGCAAGGCGAGCCTCAGCAATCGTGTTGGCCGACAGGCCGAGGGCCTCCGTCTTTGGCAACGGAAGGTGTTGAGGCGGTTCCATGCGGCTGCGTAAGAAAGAGAGGCGGACAAGCCGACTCTAATCGCAGACCACTCGGAACGCCAACTATTTTAGGCGAGCCGGGTGCCGTACAGGCCCCGGAGGTTTAACAAGCCCTTCCCTCCGGCGGCTGACGCCGACGGCTCGCCTACGAGCCTCCAGAGACCTATTTACACAGGTTCTCGCTGGTGGATTCGGAGATGGCCACTTCTCCCTCCGTTAGCATCGAGACGGCGTCCGCCTCACAGATGTGGCAAATTAGCTGAGCGATGCTGTTGGCGCCCATTTTTTTCATGATCTTCGATCGTCGCAATTCGACGGTCCGCAGGCCGATCTTGAGATCAAGAGCAATCCGCTTGTTGGCGTGTCCGGCTAAGAGCGCCCGCAAAACACGCTTCTCCCCTTCGGACAGCTTCGTAAAGTTCTTGCGGTGAACCGCTTTAGAGCGACGCAGGGTTTGCGTCTCCGCAGCTTCGCGTAGGAGCCAATCAATTCCACTAGCAATTCGCTGGGGGTCTGCCGGAATCGCGACAATCCCCCGTGTGCCCTGGCGAACCAGGGCTGCCGCCTGTTCGATCGAGGCATGAGACACGGCGGTGAGGACCAAAACATCAGGAACCACAAAACGAGCTTGTTCGACCCAGCGCTGCGACGCAATTCGGGCCGCGCTACCTACGAGGGCAACAACATCTGGCAACGGAGCAATCAACGGCACCCGCGCGAGCCACGACTCAAAGGTCGTAACTCCCTGCGCATCGGCCCCCGCTAGTTGCAGTGCCGCAACCAGAAGCGAAGCATCAGCCCCATCGCACGAAACGACATCCACCACCGGCTTTTTATTCACTACGGGCTTTTCAGTGACCAAACTATCGGTTACTGGCCCGTCGGTTATTGAATCTGGATCGGTGTGAGACGCGGACTGAGAAAAATGATTGGCATTCGGTCGCCAACCATCTTGGTCGGCACCGGTGTCTTCGTCGGGCAACAGAGGCTTGTCGCCCGACGGCAAGTCGGACAGAGACATTCAGTATGTATAGGGGCAGGCAGGAAGGGTCGCCATCAGTGCGAAAATTTTCGCCAGCGGCCAACGAAACGGAACAGAGAAAAAAACGAATGATGGGGTAGGATGGCTACCTCATGTAGAAAAAGCGAGCGTTTGGTGCGCTTTTTTCGCTTCTGTCTTTTTCCTTCCTCAGGAAAGGCTCTGAATATCTTTCGGATTCCAGTAAAAATGCCTTGGAAAAACTAGTTTCTCATCACCTTTAAGCCCAATCATCGGAGGAGTGGAGTCAAAAGAAAAATGGCGGTTTCCCGCTACTATTTCCGTCGCATGGAGCTAATCAACTCTTTCTCAGAAGGACTCTCGACGAGATCGACCGCACCGATTCGTGAGGGCAAGATCATCCAGAGTTTGCCTCCCTTTACCTTCTTATCGCGCCACATCAAACGGACCAATTCAGCCGGATCAAGATCGTCCGGCACGGTCGTCGGCAAGCCCAGTTTTTCTAACAGAGCGATTTGGCGTTCCGTAGCCCTGCCATCGATTCGTCCAAGCCGCTCGGCCAGTCGAGAGGCACACACCATGCCAATCGCCACGCCCTCGCCGTGGAGCATTTCGTAATGGGTCGCCGCCTCCAGGGCATGGCCATAGGTGTGGCCATAGTTGAGCACAGCACGCTGGCCCGAAGTTTCATGTTCATCCGCTTCGACAACGTCTGCCTTTAAGCGACAGCTTCGTTCAATGACCTTACGCAAGATCGGCGTTTGGCGGGCGTTGATCGCGTCGGCCTCGGCTTCAAGCAACGCGAAAAACTCCTCGTCGAGGATCACACCGTACTTGATGACTTCAGCCAAACCCGCTCGGTACTCACGCTCTGGCAACGTGGCAAGCACGTCGGTATCGATCAGAACACCCTTGGGCTGCCAAAAGGCGCCGACCATGTTTTTCGCCCCCTCCAGGTTCACCCCAACCTTGCCGCCGACAGAGCTATCCACCTGAGCAAGCAGCGAAGTCGGCACTTGAAAAAAGCGTAACCCACGGGCAAAGGAGGCCGCGGCAAAACCCGCAAGGTCGCCGATCACGCCTCCGCCGACGGCAATCACCACCGTTTGCCGATCGCAACCCTGGTCGATCATCGTTTGCCAAAGCTCGGCCAGCACGTCAGGGGATTTGCTTGGCTCCCCCGCATCGACCACCATCACTTGCGATTCGATGCCCGCTTCGACAAACCGATCGGCCAGCGCATCGGCATAGAGTCCATCGACGTTCGTGTCGGTAATAACCGCCACGTGCTCGATAGGGCTTCGCTCACGCATGAAATCGACCGCCCCTTCGAGCAGGCCGCTACCGATGTGGATATCGTAAGCACGCTCGCCCAAAGCGACTTTTACGGTGGAAAGATCAGCAGACATAGCGAATGAGAATTGGAGGTTAGATTTGCTAGCACGGTAGCTAGCATTACAGCTAGCTACCTGAGTTTACCCTCATTTAGGGCCCTAAGAACACGGGGCCCCCTGCTTTGGGACTGATCTGTCGAGAGTCTCGCCTCTCTTCTACACTCCCGCTCCAATTCGGCAACTCTCCTGCAACTCAAGGTTCCCGCCATGCACTCGCTAGCGGTCATCAATCAAAAAGGTGGCGTCGGCAAGACGACCACCGCCGTTAATCTTGCTGCTGCGCTCGCCCGATCGGGAGAGAGGGTCGGGCTGATCGACCTGGATCCCCAAGGCCATGCGTCGCTCCATCTGGGCGTCGATCCGAAACGCCCGTTGCCTACGACCTACGACCTGCTCGCTGGCGAAGCGGCACTCGCTGATCTCTGGCAAAATGCCGGAGAGAATCTACGGGTCGCCCCTGCTCATATCGACCTGGCGGCTGCCGAAGTCGAACTTGCAGGCGCCGTTGGTCGAGAGCTGATTCTACGCGATCAATTCAAGGGCCTAGAGAACGATTTTGATTACATTCTGCTTGACTGCCCCCCGTCGCTCGGCGTGCTGACGATCAACGCCCTCTCGGCAGTCCAAGACGTTTTTCTACCGCTCCAGCCCCATTTCCTTGCGCTGCACGGCCTTAGCAAATTGATGCAAACAGTCGGAGTCGTCGCGAGCCGGCTGAACCCAGAGCTCAAGATGGCGGGCGTTGTGCTTTGCCTCTATGAGTCGGGCACGCGGCTGGCCAGCGAAGTGACTTCTGACGTGGAAGAGTATTTTTGCCGCTTGCGAGACCAAGGACCGGTTTGGGAAAATGTCCGTCTATTCGACAGCCGTATCCGTCGCAACATTCGTCTTGCCGAAGCCCCCAGCTACGGCCAGTCGATCTTTGGTTACGACCGCACCAGCCGCGGAGCTGAGGACTACCAAGCGCTGGCCGGCGAGGTGCTCGCCTACTACGCCGGTCGCGAGCTTTTGCTGCCCGCCCTCGGTGCCGCTTAGGGGCAAAGAACGGAGCCATCTCGGTTTGTGATCTATTTCACAAACCGTTCCCCAGAAAAGGTTTAGGCCAACCGCGGGAACCTTGGGGGGCCTCTCGGCGTCCTATTCTCTGTGCCCAAAACGAGCATTTCACCTGCTCTTTTTTGCTACGGTGTGTCCAATTTTGGGACACCTCTGTGGCCTTCTTGATTGCAAGATTTGGTAAATTTGGCAGTCGGGGAGGGCAACTTTTTGCCAACAAAGAAGTGAACAAAATAGCACCAAATTGACGTAACAACTGATTGGAGCACGTTTTGCCCCTCTTCAGATAACCCAAATGAAGCGTGCTAGCCCCCTTTTCGGCATAGTTCTTGCTTCCCTTACCTTGCGTCGCCTTAACCGGCGACACGTGGCAGTCTCCACGGTGGAATCTGTGGTTTACCGCAAACGAGCCCCCCCTCCTGGGATCCATGGAACGAGCGAACTGTTTTCGCTAGGAACCCGAGGCAACTTACAGCACGTCCCCAAGCTATGGGGTTGTTCAAGGCTTTTTGGCCGCTGGACACCTCCAAATTAGTTCAGGGATAGGCACATTTAACGACGGAGAAGCATGGAAGTCTTCTCACACGGCGTTTGCTTTCAATATGAAAGGAGTTCGCTACCATGAAGAGCCTTACCAAGAAAAACGCTCAACAGCCAATCGACGAGCTGACCGATGAGCAACTGATCTCTCAGCACCGTGAGCATGAGGGCGATCCCTCGGATCAACCTTACCTAGCGGCACTCATAAAGCGTTACGAGCGAGAACTTTACGGCTTTTTACGTCGTTATTTGGGCGATGCGGCCCTGGCCGAAGATGCCTTTCAGGCGACCTTTCTTCAGGTCCACCTGAAGAGCCACCTCTTTGACACGAACCGCCGGTTCCGGCCATGGCTCTACACCGTCGCCACGAACCGGGCGATCGACCTCCAGCGCCGCAACAAGCGACACAAAGCGGTGAGCCTTGATAGTCCTAATCGTGCTAACCATAACGAGGTGGGTTCGCTGATGAATCTTTTGCCATCGGGTGACTCCGGCCCCGGCGAACGTTTTGAGGCCAAGGAGCGTATGGAGTGGGTAAGACAAGCGGTAGCCGCCCTGCCAGACCAATTGGAGTCGGCGGTGTCACTTGTCTACTTCCGGGGCCTCAAGTACCGCGAAGCAGCGGTTGAGCTGGATGTGCCGGTAGGGACTGTCAAAAGTCGATTGCATTCGGCTGTTGGTCGTCTTGGCCAGGAATGGCGAGCCACCCATCCCTTCTCCTGATCCGATTGCGCTGAAGACCCTCCACGGTCCGGCCAGCTTCTTCGGATGAGAAGCTGGCCGGTTTCGTATTCCATCTGGCACAAGCGGCTACAGACGAACTAAACTTGGTGTGAGTCCCCCTCCCGTAAAAAGAGGGAGGGGAAATCATGTGTTCGCTTTGGTGTGTCAGGTGGTCGGGGAATCATGTGCTACGAAGAAGAAGACCTGGTCCGATTTCACTTTGGTGAAATGACGAAGGACGAAGTGGAGTCTTTTCGCCTCCGTCTTGAAAACGAACCTGGGCTTGCCGAACGACTCGAAAAACTTCAGCAATGCTTAGAGCCTATCCCCGAACCCTGTGGTGGGGGCCCAGCGGTCGAGAAGGCTGGCACTTCCAAAAGGTTGGGGGACGTGCCGTTAGAGAGCGACGAACAAGAAAAAAAGAAAGCGGAAGCGGTTCCTAGGGGGCTTGCAGAGCGAACTTCTGATTCAGTGGAAACGCTCATCACCCAGTCGTCTTGTGACACGCTTCAGGGAAAACGCTGGTGCTCTTTTGTCGACCTCTTAGTGGGAGTGATCGCGGTCGGCCTGTTGGCACTTATTATTGTCCCGGCAGTCCAAAGTAGTCGGGACGCCGCTCGACGGGCTGCTTGCAAGGAAAACCTCCACCAGATCGGCCAGGCTCTGATCGCCTACTCACAGGGCCATGGTGGTTATTTCCCACGAATTGCGCCGCAGAGCAACGCAGGAGCGTTTTCCATGCAATTGGTCGAAGCGGGCTATTTTAGTCGCGATGATCTTTCTCAACTCTTGCTTTGCCCTTCTTCGTCCTTGGCGGCAGATATCGCCGAACGGCGAGCGGCGATTGTTGTACCCACGGCTGAAGAGATGCGCGTCGCCCAAACGCTCTTACTTGACCGGCTCCGAAGGTACATGGGGGGTAGCTACGCCTATCGTCTTGGGCATCTCGAACAGGGGAGCTACGTCCCCGTTCGCAATCGTGCCGACTGTCGATCCGCCTTGCTTTCCGACGCCCCGAATGCAAAGTACGGTGTTAGCCACAATCATAGCAAGCAGGGGCAAAACCTTCTTTTCCAAGATGGAAGCGTCAACTTTCAGAGGGGTTGTTTGGCCCCCGGGGGGGCGGACCATTTGTTCTTGACCGCCGCCGGAGTTGTTGCAGCAGGACAATCTCGCAGCGACACGGTTCTCGCCCCCAGCGACGCAAGCCCCGGCCCTGTGCAGGTTCTCTATCAAGGCAGGTAGGGCGAGCGTTGGTTGCGTTTTTGCCTCATTGCTTGCTTTTGCACGTGGTATTTTTACCACCGACGAACGCTTGCAAAAGTTCTTCTTTCGCTCAATCGCCTAAGCGTAAGCACTTGGTTTCAAGCTGTTTCCTCTCAATGGCTTGTGGTTTCTCGCACCATGGCGCGGTGATTGCTTTAAGGACTCTTCTCACGGTCCTGTTGTCTAACACCGCACAGAATGCACGCACAGAAACTCATCGAAGTCGCCGGGTGGATCAGCCTGCATGGAAAGTCACTCATCGACAATTGCCCCGTGCTGCCAGACGACGCCCTCTCTGAGTACTGGATCGCTTCGCGCTGTCGGATGGATCATTGGGGACGGGCCCTCCGGTCGCTCGGACAAAGTGAATCGGTGACCACCGACAAGCTAACGGGCCACGCCGAGCCACTCCTTAGCCTTGCCGAGGAAATTTTACTTTCGGAAGTCCTTGCACGCGTCGTTGCTGCGGTCGCCCACACGCACGACACCCATCACAAGCGTGAAGAAGCAAGCCCTATCGGCCGTAACACGCTGGAGGCTCATAGGGAGGCTCGTAGCCGTCTTCGCTCTTTGATCTACACCTGGTGGCCTGGCGACTCGCCCAAGGCACGCCATGTTCATTCGCTCGCTAAACAGGCCGAACGCTGGGTCGATGTCTTGTTGGCTTACGTTAGTCGGTCGGGAGATGTCGATCACTTTGCTTACGATGTCTCTCGGCTAAGAGAGTTTGCGTACGATGTCCAATTGCACGGCCCCGCTTCGAGCGAAGCGGCAGGCCAATTGCTTACGTTCTCTTTACGAGCGAGCTTTGCCGCTGCGAACCAACCGCCCGTTTGCAGCCATCTCAATCGGCAAATTGCCGGAGCAGCGCTCGGTCTCTATGGCTCCGAAGCTTTCGACAGCTTTGGTTTGCTCCGACCACCCTGGATGATCCGTGCCGAGCGATCGACCGACGACGCGATAGCCCTGCTCGACTCGCTCTTTGTGGGTGATTTCACCGGCCAGAGCAATCGATTGCCCGAACGATGGCGGATTTAGAGCCTATCCCCCAACCTGTCAGGAAGTGTCCAGCGGTCGAAAAAGACCGAGGCGTCGGAAGGTTTTGGGACGTGCAGTTAATCTCGCCAGGATGGCGAGGCTATGGGCTTGCCATCTTGGGGGGCATGGGTCAAACCTTCGCCAATTTTTCCGCCCGGCGTCGTTCGCGCTCTTCGGTGCGCTCGCGGATTTGTTCGACGCCGTCGTCGGGCGTCGCGGCGATAAGCTGTTGGGTGTACGCTTCGTGCGGAGCTCGATAGATCGTTTCCGAGGGACCAAACTCAACGATCTTGCCATTGTTCATCACCGCCATCATGTCCGCCATGAACTTTACGACCGACAAATCATGGCTGATGAAAATATAGGTGAGCCCCCGCTTCTCCTGAAGTTCTTTCAGCAAATTGAGCACTTGGGCTTGGACCGAAACGTCGAGGGCCGAGACGGATTCGTCACAAATGATAAACTCCGGTTCTACGGCAAGCGCCCGGGCGATGCAGATGCGCTGTCGCTGCCCGCCTGAAAACTCATGCGGGTAACGTCGCAAGTGCCCGGCTCCGAGACCCACCTCTTCGAGCAGGCTGGCCGCTCGGTCGCGACGCTCCGAACGACTTCCCCCCAGGCGATGGACCGACATTGGCTCCACTAAGGTCGATTCAACCGTCATCCGCGGATTGAGGGAGCCATAAGGGTCTTGGAAGATAATTTGTAATCGGCTACGCATTCGCCTCAGTTCACGGCGTGAGAGCGACGCCATCTCTTCACCGCCGAACGAAACGCTGCCACTGGTCAGTTCTAGCAGTCGCAAAATGGCCCGACCAGCCGTGGTTTTGCCACACCCCGACTCGCCCACCAAGCCGAGAGTTTGCCCCCGATAGACGTTGAACGAAATGCCATCGACCGCCTTCACGTGGCCAACAACGCGGGAAAGAACACCTCGGCGAATAGGGAAATGGATTTTCAGGTTGCGCACGGCCAACAGCGGCTCAGTCCCTTCCTCGACGGCGGTCGTGTCGGGAGCGTGCCCCGCTTCGCCCCAAGGATGGCCCATCGCTTCGAGTTCGCTCTTGGGGTGCAAGAGGCGTCCTCGGCCATGCTGTTGCATCCTTTGGACTTGTTTCTCGCCGAGTTGTTTTTCGATGATCCGTGTCTCCCCTTTCTCAACGACCTCGTCCATGTAGTCGCTGACGGTCGGCAAAAGCCGAAACTTGGTATCGAGCCTCGGGCGACAAGCAAGCAGGCCTTTCGTATAGGCGTGCTTCGGATCGGTAAAGATATCGAGGACCGAGCCGTACTCGACCATCTTTCCGCGATACATCACTAGCACATCGTCCGCGATCTCGGCGATCACTCCCAAGTCGTGCGTGATGAACAGGATCGACATGCC
>JAJRUA010000267.1 GCA_024278035.1 Planctomycetota bacterium
CGTCCGAAAGGCGGACGACATACTTCTTGTTCATGGAACACCTCCGTGTGTTTCCGGAAGTCTCCACGATCGACCAAAATCACCCAACCCCAATTCTTAGCCTGGATGATGCACTAGTGGTCTGTCAAACCGGAATTTTAGGGTAAACGGATTTGAGTTTTGAGCGGGCATCGTCGATTTTCATCTGCCGATCCGACTCTGCGCTATTCTTAACGGCATACGGCGAGTAATCGGCGCCGGAGACGTCTCCTACAAAAAGATTTCCCGTCGTTCCGTCGTTTCGTAGTGGTTCACTTCCCTTCGTCCGATGCAAAAGCCACCTCGCCACGGGTGAAGACGCGGTGCGTCCAGCGGTCGTCCCAAGCGAAGAGGAGCATCGCCAGCGGATCGACTTGTTGGCTTAGCCACGGGATGTTGGGCTTCACGATAAACAGGTCAGCAGGATTGCCCTCGCGTAAGCGGCCCGCATCGGACCAACCGACGGCCTCCGCAGCGCCAGCGGTGATTTGCCACCAGGCCTCGCTTGCGGCCGGGTAATGGTCACCCAGGGCCGAGGCCGTTTCGACCATCGCCCGGGCGACGCGGACCATCGACCGTTCGTAACCGCCGCCAATGTCGCTACCGAGCGCAATCCGTACGCCGGATTCGAGCAAAGCGTGGCGGTCCATTGCCCCCGAACGAAGGAACGAGTTGGCCGTGGGGCAGTGCGTGATGACCGAGCGGGCTTCTTGGAGAATCTGCCGTTCGGCGTCGCTTAGGTAAATGCCGTGCCCAAAGAGGCTGCGGTCGGTGACAAGGCCTGCTTGCCGGTAAGCCTCCACGTAGGACAGGCCGCCGAAGAGTTCGCCGACCAATTCGCATTCCTGCTTGGTCTCGCTCAGGTGGGTTTGCACGAGCGCCGCAGGATGCTCCTTGGCAAGCTGGCCAGCCCCTTTCAGAAGATCGAAAGTGCAAGAAACGGCAAACCGAGGTGTTATCGCCGCAGCGACGCGTCCTTCGGCGGGGAATTGCGTGAGCAAGTCGGCTGTTTCTTCAAGCAGCTTGTTCGTTTCGCCACAAAGCGTCTCGGGCGCAAAGCGGTTGCTCATCGCCTGCCCCACGACGCCCCGCATACCGAGTTCATCAAGCGTACGAATCGCCGTGGCGGTCGCCTTATGGTGGACACTGCTGTAGGCGCAAATGCCGGTCGTACCGTTCGCAAAAAATTGCTCTGCAACACGGCGCGTCATACCGGCGGCATAGTCGGCGTCGGCCCATTGCGATTCGGCCGGAAAGGTGACGCCTGAGAGCCAATCGAGCAGTGGCAATCCGTGGGCGCCAATCATATCGAACTGTGGCAGATGAACGTGCGTGTCGATCAGGCCGGGCGAGATGAGATAATCCTTGCCCCCCACGTCAGCGTTGGCAGGAATCTCTTCCAAGTTAGCCACCTCCACCACTTCAGCGATCACCTCATCCTCAACACGCACCCATCCCGGTACCAAACGGACCGCGCAAGCTGCCCCCTCTTCTTCAAGTAACAGTTGACCAGCGATAATCATGGAGACGTATCCAGTGTTCCGTTAGGGTAAGTCCGTATTCTGACCAATCTCCCAGCATTACCACCAGGGTAGGGCTACGAAATTAACCACAGAGATCACAGGGGACCCGGAGAAAAGCAAAATGGAGGAAACTCTGTGTCCTGTGTCCTCTGTAGTTAAAAACCTTTAGCGTGCCGATTGAGTATGGTAAAGTAAAAGGATGAAAGACGAATGGTATTTTGAGATCGGCGATGGCAACGAGTATGGCCCCTACACGCTTGAGAAGCTCCAGAAATGGGCTTTGGCCGGCAATTTGATGCCGGCGCACCGCGTGCGCCATGCGGAGTCGGACGAATGGGTGATCGCGGCCTATGTCGAAGGCCTTGAGCAGACAATTACTGCTAAGCAAGAGAAAAAAGAAGAAGCTAAGACCGAACGTCGGTTCGGCTTCGGTCTCAAAAAACGCAACTCGACCGAAGAGAAAAAAGCTCCGCCGCAGACGCCGGTCGAGATTTGCGATGAACTCTTAGAGACCGCTTTCGAGCGCCGGGCTTCGGATATTCATATCGATGCGGAAGAGAACATTGTGCTTTTGCAGTTGCGGATCGATGGCACGCTGGAGCCCCACCGCAAGTTGTCCAAAGAGATGCAGGCACCCATCATCAGCCGTATTAAGGTGCTTGCGGGGATGGATATCGCTGAACGCCGGATAGCACAGGATGGCCAGTTCAAATGCAAACTGGGCGACCAACAGCAGGCGGTCGATATCCGTGTGGCCTGCCTGCCGACAACCCATGGCGAACGACTGACCTTGCGGCTTCTTTCGGTCGAGGCGGGCCGCATGACACTCAACCGACTGGGCATGAGCGAAACGGGACGGCAGCTTTTCACCGACTCGCTCGGCGCTCGCCAGGGGATGATCCTCGTAACGGGCCCCACGGGTAGCGGAAAATCAACAACGCTCTACGCCGCGCTTCGGCATCGGTTGGCAAACCATCCGGGACGAATCATTACGGTCGAAGATCCGGTTGAGTACGACCTGGTCGGCGCGTCGCAAGTGGAGGTGGATACCGCCGACAAAGTCGCCTTTGGCTCGGTACTGCGGAACATCCTCCGTAGTGATCCAGACGTGATTATGATCGGCGAAATGCGAGATTATGAGTCGGCGGATATCGGCGTAAAGGCGGCTCTCACCGGCCACTTGGTACTGAGTTCACTGCACACGAACTCCGCAGCTGGGGCCGTCACGCGACTTATCGACATGGGGGTCGATTCGTTTCTCGTCGCGGCAACGCTCAAGCTGTGTGTCGCCCAACGGCTCATACGCCGCCTTTGTCCCAAGTGCCGAAACCGCCGTGAGCTGACCGAAGCCGAAGCGAAAGGCATTGGCCGCCCGTCGATGGCAGGATCGATCATTTACGATCCGGTTGGCTGCAAGCGATGCAATGAAAGGGGCTACCGTGGCCGGGTGGGCGTTTATGAGCTTCTGCCCGTCACGCAAGAGATGCAGCGGCTCGTCACGGCAGGTTTCACTGAGCAAACGCTCTTCGACGCTGCCAAAGACCACGGAGCGAAGCTCATGCGAGATGACGCCGCCGATAAACTCCTGGCCGGTGCCACAAGCCTTGCGGAAGTCGTCACGCTGGGGCCCTTTTAAGGAGATTTCGCGGTATCCCACCACTTTCGGACAGAGTCGGAACCGAAAAATCACGCTGCTAATGCCGGAGCGTTTACGGCTTCGTAATCGTTGGGGGACAGGTAATCGAGCGTCTGGTGAAGTCGAACTGGATTGTAAAAGGTTTCGATGTATTTGAAAACACTCA
>JAJRUA010000268.1 GCA_024278035.1 Planctomycetota bacterium
CATCGAGTGCATCTTGCCGTCGGAGTAGAAGCCTGTCTTGGTTTCGACCCAACGGAAATCGTCCGCGAGGCCTATTTCGTCGATCAATTTACGGAGTCGTGTGTCGGAAAGGAGCGTCACATGGTAGTGGCGATCCCAGGTAACGGTGTTCCCCTCAGGGGTCGCAAGCGCCCAGGCACTTGCCAATCCGCCAAGTTCCGGCGCCGCTTCAAGCAACGTAACTCGCACCCCCTTCTTCGCCAGCTCATGGGCCAGCGTCATGCCAAGCATCCCTCCACCGACAACGGCCCAGTGAGGGGCGTGATTCGTACTGACTACGTTGTTCTTCATGAAATGTTACGGTGTCTAGCTAAAGTTCTCACGCAAAATCATTCAATTCCTTTGCGTGAGACCTTTTTATGGCGGGTCAGCCGATGAACCAGCGGCGGACGACGAGCGAGAGGGTTTGCCAAATGGTGCGAAGGACTTGCATTTTGCTAGCGCCTCCTTTCTGGTCGTACCGAAGGACCATCGGTGCTTCGCCCATGATGATCGGGCTTCTGCCAAGCCGGGTTTTGCGCATCTTTAGAAGCACATCGACCATGCAGGAGAAACCTTTCTCGCTAACAAAGTCATCTCCGTACCGAGACATGGCGGCGGCAAGGGCCTCGGTGCGGTAGGCGCGAAAGCCACAGGTGTAGTCACGGACTCCCTTGATAGGGAAGGCGATGCGAAACAAAAAACGGGCGGCAACGCTGAGCAGCACTCGGTCAAACGGAACGCCAATAACGCGCGAACCAGGTTGAAACCGAGAGGCAATCACCACATCGTACCCTTCGCGAACCATGTTGAGCATTCGCGGAATCAGGCCGGGGGGTTGGGTATTGTCGGCGTCGAGCGTGACAACAATATCGCCCGGTCCGCTATGGGCGACCGCGTCGGTTAGCCCCGTCCGTAGTGCCCCGGCCAAGCCTTGGTTAACTTCGTGAGCGACCAGACGTACGGGAAAGGAGAACGAGAGGCGAGTCACAATCGCTGCGGTATCGTCGGAGCTACCGTCATCGACCACAACAATTTCATGCTGAGCGTCCACTTCCGAGAGCGTCGCATGCAACGAGGTAATCAGCGGCTCGATCGCTTCTTCCTCATTATACGCAGGTAGAACGACATGGATCGTCCGCGAAGTAAAGTCAGATATCTCCTGCGCACCGAGCTCGTGCTCATGCAAGGCAGGAGAGTAAGGAGGTGGATCCAGTGTGGCAGCGGAGGTGGGGTCGTAGGGAAGCATCGTAGTAAAAACAGGGTGGGGAAGCAGGGGAGAGAATCAGAAAGGGAGGGATTGGGGGGCGGGAGCCGGAAGGAACGTGATCTTTATTGCGAGGTCTTCGCACCTTTGAGTAGGCGTTCACGGCCTTCGCGCAAGTTCAGCGAGTCGTCGTGCGACGACGCCTTCGTCTCTCCCCGGCAAAGTAGCGACCACGCACGGGCCAAGTAGGCCTGCGATCGCCAAAGCAAAGAACGAGCACCAACGGCCTTTTCTCGCTGCCCCGTCAGTTTAGCCAGCAGGAATCGGGGAAGATAGCTAATAATTGCCTGAAAAGTCCGAATAAATAACATTCCCAAAAGCCGAAGTGATCCCCAGTCGCGGTACTCACGCAAGGCAAGATGCTGGCCGTGCCGGGTTGCGGTCCAGCGCATGTATTCATCGGAGAGGCGGCCCTCGGGGATGAGGTGATAGACAATGGCGGCGGGCGTGTACCACGCTTCGTAGCCGGCCCCGCGGATACGACGGAAAAGGTCCGCATCCTCCCCACCATCCTTTAAGCGGACATCGAAGACGCCCACTTCTTCAATCACCGAACGATTGAGCAACAAATTGTTCGTGCCGGGGATACGTTTGCGGCTGTAGGGCTGGACCGTGTTCATGCCCACTTTTTCGCCCAAAAGCTGTCGGCATTGGGGGGCCAGCTTGCGAGTGTTCGATTCTGGCAACGAAAGATGGACCGCCCCGCCTACGACCTTTACGTTCTTCTCGGCTGCTAAATTGAGTAACTCGGCCAGCCATTGGGGGTGGGCTTTTTGGTCGTCGTCGTGGAAGGCGATCCACTGGCCGGCCGCTTCGGCAAGGCCACGATTGCGCGCGAAGGTGACTCCCGCTTCCGGTTCCATAAAACCACGCACCCGCTCCGCCGCGCCGGCTCCTCCTCCTCCTTTTTCAAGAGGGGCTTCTTTTGCAAAACGGGCAATCACCTCTTGCGTATGGTCGGTCGAAGCGTTGTCGATTGCCACGACTTCGTAGGTAAATCGTTCGCCCGAGGCAAGCTGCGTGTCAAGCGATGTCAGGCTCAATAGCGTTTCGGCCAACATGTCGGCACGATTGTAGCTACCGATGATGACGGTGACATCAATGTTCTTCGGAGTTGCGGTGGACGGCGTATTCATAGTGAGAGTGATTCGAGCAGAGGGGGAGGGGAAGGCTAGGCGACGATTTGCGGGGAAGTTTCTTCTGGTTTCGATGGAGGAAAAAAAAGCAGCACCATGAACACACCGATCAGAGCAAGGACCGTCGTGTACTTGAGTTTTACAAAATGCGACTCCAGAAATCCGTTCATCAAGCCAAAAGCAACCAGTCCATAGACAAAGGCGTAGCCAGCATCGCGGGTACGGGCGTAGGCAGCCTGGAGCGTATTCCAGCAAAGAAAGACCATCGGAAGAGCCATCACTAGGCCAATAAAACCAAGCTGCAACACAATCTCAAAATAAGCGTTATGAGCCGACTGCATGGTCCAATTTTGGCTCTTCATAACAGCAGCAATGCGGTCAGGTGTCCAGAAATTTTCGTAACCGTAGCCAGTCAAAGGGTGCTTGGCGGAATAGTTACTCAGTTCTTGCCACAGAGGGACCCTGCCTGAGAGTGAACCCGACTGTTGCGTACGGCCCATCAGAGCGGCCCCGGTCAGTTGATTGCGTTGGGCATCACTGAGACTGCCGTAAGTGACCAAAAAGAGCGCGACGGCTGCGCAAAAGCCACTGGCCGTAATCCAACGAACCCTTGAAGACAATTGGAGCAAAAACACGAGCCCTAAGGCGACCAACAGGGCAATCAAACTGGTACGTGAGACGGTTAAAAAGAGCATTCCAAATCCGAAGAAAAAGAGTCCTCGGGTGATCCACCGCTTGCCGAATCCCGCAGGAAAACAAAAGGCGGCAAGGCAAAGTGCCGCACAGTAAGCTGCCTGGATATTGGGGTGGAGCGTGCCACCGAATCGGTAGTCGCCTGCCCAAGGACGTACGCCCGCTTTGAGTTCAAAGAAAAGGCTCGTTCCAACGAATGCTGCGCAGGTGATAAGAGCAACTAGCAGTAATTCACTTGGCCTGAGTAGGCGAGCAAAGCCAGCCGATCCTACTAGAGCAAACGTCAGGGCAATGAGCCGTTTGAGGGTTAGTGAAGGATCATCGGACCAAAAGAAACTACAGAGTGCCCAAAGAAACAAGGCGAGCAAAAGGAACAACGGAACAGGCCGCAGTTGAATTTCCCGATCGCGACATCTAAGGAAGGCAATCCCTCCAACGCCAGCATAGAGAAGCAAGGCGATTTTCCGCAGCTTGCTTCCCGCTTCAATTTCATCAACGTACTCGTCTTTTAGGTTCTCTTCTTTGATGTCGGTCGTTTGGAGTCCAACAAAGTTCGTGTCATGTTCCAGAGCGAAGTACATGACAAAAAGACCGAGCGCAACCAGCAGCGCACGGCTCAAGCGAATGCCGTCGTTCTGCACCGCAACTGGCGTGGTGCCAGATTCGATCGGCGTGGAGGGAATCGAGCTAAGCATGACGTACCTCTCGGCTCAAAACGATCCACTGCCACACAATCGATAGACTACAACCGATCAGCATTCCGACCCCGATGCCAATGGCACCAAAATGCCAAACCAGGGCGAAGCCAATCGTAAGATTCACAGCAAGTCGCATAAGAGCCGACGCCAATAACAGTCGGCCATGCCCACGGTTGATCGACGCAAACTCGATCGGCACCAGCAGCACCTCAGACATCATTCCCGCACCGAGCGTCAACAAAAGCAATCGTGTGACACCGGCGGCCGCATCAAGATAGATCGCTTGAACAACGGATTCGCCTACCAAAGCAAGCCCCAGCAACAGGGCCGTAGCAAAGGCGGCGACAATCAGGGTATGACGGACAGTGTGCCGCCAAAGCCCTGGAAGGCCCTGCTCGGCATGAATACGGGCCGTGACCGGCCCCAGGTAGTTCGAGACCCCAAGGATCAGTGGGTTGGCAAACTGAATCGCACTTTGCGCTGATCCGAGTTTGCCCAACTCGGCCATGTTGGTCAGTACCGGCAACAGCCACCGGTACCCCTGGTTGCCAACAAGGACCGACAACGCACCGCCGGTAAGCCACTTCGAGAGTTCCCAGTTCTTCAGCCAGTCGGTCTTCACTTGTGCGACGCTACACACCATTTGCCGGCGGCGCCAAAGAAGCCAAGCGATTGAGAAGCTACAGGCTGCCGCAACCACCAAAATGGCATGGAGGGCCGATAAGCGTTCCGCCGTAGCGAGCCAAACAAGCCCGGCAAGCTGAGCCGTCATCACCGCCAAGTCGAAAAGAAAGACTTCAACGACCGAGAGGCTCGCAAGGCAAAGTCGCCGAACATGCTCACGCAATAACATCAAAATGCTACAAGGAGCCAGCACCAACAAGAGGTTTCCAACCGTTTCCCCTCCAGCGACGCTTCGCGCTACGAGCCCAACCGCTACGAGTCCTATGGAAAAAACTGCAACGAAAGCCAACAAATGAAGGGTGGCACTGCCGGCATAGCTCGGTCGATCTTCGGATGAAAGATGATGGATATGTTTGGTATAGGGGGTCCAAACAAGGGCTTTCGCCAGACCGAGTGCCGTAAGATAGAGTGAATAAGCAAGAACGTAGTAACCAAGCTGCTCTTGTCCCGCGCATCGTCCTATGAAAATCGAAGTGGCAAAGTTGGCAACGCTCACGATGCCTTGGTCAGCAAAGACCCAAAAGCTGTTCGGCAAGGCAGCCAACTTCGTCGTGATGCCCGGCTCGCGTGAAGAAGCGGCGGTAGCAGTAGGCGAGGCGGGGCGTGTCACAGTTTTAACTAAGAGGCGGGAGAAATCAGAGCGGCTAAAAGAGCTTACAGACGGCGGCGGAGCCAATTCGGCACGTAGTGTCGCTGGCGGGTGACGACCGACCCAACCAGCTTCACACCATCGGCACGGAGCCTAGAAGCAGTTTCCTCAGCAACGCGGTGGGAGGTCCTTTCGCTACGAAGGGCCAAGATCGCCGCATCAAGCTGGCGAGCGACGAGCAGCATATGCCGTAGCTCAGAGACTTCCGGCAAGTCGAACACAATCATATCGTGCGATTCGCGAAAACCAGCAAGCATTGCTTCAAATTGTTCGTGATGGAGTCCCACACGGTCCATCAATCCTGCCGTGCCAAGCGGCATGACTTCGAGCCCTTGGACCGGTGTCGGATGAATCGCCTCTTGCACGCTGCACTGGCCAGCCAAGACATCGGCCAAGCCATAGGCATTGCGCATTCGGAACTTACGCGCGACTTGCGGATGAGCCACGTTGGCATCCACCAGAAGAACAGGATCCATATGGTGGTCGGCGGCGCGAATCGCCAAGTTGGCGGCCACCGTACTGACCCCAGCACCGCGGCTACATGCGGTGATGCCTGTCAAGAAACCGGCTCCTCGATTGTCCTCCATCTGCGGCTGGAGACGCCATAGCAAGGTGTCGTAAGCATCCGCTCCACGCCTCCGCGGGATGATTGGCTGAGTCGATCGGGTGACACCGGAAGACCGGGCCTGGCCGTTGGGACCGTTGGCAGTTTTTTGTTTCATAACGGGCTCTCAAAGAGCAAAAAATAAGAGAAGTCGATTGCCGGTTAGAAAAACCTAACGAGACAAGACACGACCTTGGGAAGAGTTTTCAGGAATCGAAGCTAACACGGGCACGCCGGTCGCCTCTTCGACAGCCGCTTCGCTTTGAAGCTTGTCGCTAAGCTGTTCGATTCCGAGCAACGTTACGACGGTACCCGAAAAAGCGAGAGCGATCGAACCAAGGCCAACCAAGAGCTTCGAGGGACTTACGGGCTTCTCCGCGAAAGTCGCCGCTTGTGCGAGGCTGATACTTGAGACATTCCCCTTCTCCAGCGCTTCGTCAATGCGGGCCTGCTCTAGGTTTTCGGCGCACTGGAAATAGTCCTTGTCCAGCAAGGCCTTGTCACGTTCGAGCTGCGTTAAAAGAACTTCGTTGGCGTTGACCTCTTCTAAGTCTTGACGAACCGAAATCTCTTGCTCGGCGAGCATCTCTAGCCTCGCATCGAGCCCCGCTACGAGGCTCTCTTGTTGTTTCATTGCGAGTGAAATTTGGCGATGAAGAGGATTGATGTCGTCCACCGTTTCTTCCCGTGTCTCGGACTGTTCGTCTACAATCTCTTGTGCTGCTTCCACTTGAGCTGATATGGCCACAATCATCGGATGCGAATCGCTGTACCGAGATTTGAGTTCCATTTGCTGTACTTGTAGCTGGTAGAGTTGTTCACGAAGCAGGTCGGCCCCTTCATTCGGAATCTGTTTCCTCGATGAAATCAACCGCTCGGGCATTTTGCTAATTTGTTGCCGCATATCGGCCAAGCTGGCCGCACTGGCAGATCGCTCGGTCTCTGCTGTGTAGGAGGCCATATGGATCGCTTGCAGTTGGGCTTCGAGGTTGTTTCGTCGCGCGTCGATCGACGCAATGCCCATCTTATTTTTTGCCAAGTGAAGCCGCTCTAGAGCACCATCCAGCTGCGAACGAAGCAAGGCTTCTCGGTCCTGGAAAAAGGCAAAAGAACCATTGTTGCGATGGATACGTAGGTGTTCTTCTTGGAAGACTTCGACCAGCGTCTCTAAAATCTTTTGCGCCCCGACCGGCGAGTCAGCGCTATAGTAAAGGCTGATGAGCGTCGAATCTCGATCAGCATCGGCGTAGAGATTTTTTTCGACTTTGATAATCGCCTCTTCATGCTCTGAAATGGGGTCGATGCTCTTGATCGCCCCAATTACCGTCCCAAGAACATTGGAGATGGCCTGGGAAACCGGACTGGATTTCCCTTCCCCGGCCGGGCCGCCCCGTTTGATATAATCAATACCGATTCGATCTACCAACTTAGAAATCACCTCCCGGCTGGTCATCAAATCGACAGCCGAATTGACCTCGGTGTCGCGTCCCTGCTGTTGCAAACTAATCATCTGTTGGCCCGTTTGAGCCGAGGGGTCGATACCGACACTCTCACGCCCGATCTGTAAAAAGAGCTTGGCTTGCGACCTATAAGTGCGCGGAGCAAAAAAGATGACCGACGCACCGAGCGAAAGAATCACTAGCGGAATAAAGAAGACCTTCTTCTTGTGGCGGAAGAGAATCTCCAGCAAGCTGGCGGGGGTGATATTCGAGGTGGACAGGGGCATAATAGGGAGCTCAGAACGATGGGTAAGATCGAGTAGTTTTTAGATCACGTTAGTAAGACGTTGACCGGCTTTGCTGTAATTACGGGGAAGGGACCACGGCATGTGAGCCGAGCCTTTTTAGCGAGTCGGCCAAGGCGGCCTCTTGTTGGCGAACTTCTACCATCGCTCCTTCAGAGAGGGCCCCCTTTGAGAGGGCCCCAGTGGCAAGGGCCTCAGTATACCAATCGTGTAGAAGAACGGCTTGCGAATCCCAGGTGAAATCATGAGCTCGCTCTCGGGCACCGCAGCTAAGCTGGTGCCAAAGAGCGGAGTTGTCGGCTAGGCGCTTTAGGTTGTTGGAAAAGCCGCGAACGGTTTCAGAAGGGCGACCGACAGGCACCGTTAAGGCACAGGACGCGTCCATGATGTCTGCCGCGCCTTGGTGATCGACACCAACGATTGGCGTTCCGGCAGCCAAGGCTTCGATCAAACCTGTGCCTGAGGTATCTCTCATGCTGGTGAACGCAAAGGCATGGGCCCACTCGTAGTGATGCAGGGTCTCACGGTAATCGGGCCAGCCGAGCCATTCGATTCGGTCGGCGATTCCCAAACGTTCGGCCAATTGCTTCCAGGCAGACTGACGAGGGCCGGCGCCAAGAATGCGGACGCGGTAATCGACGCTTTTTCCAAGCTCTGGCAAAGCCTTCAGCAGGAGCGGCAAGGCTTTCCAGTCCCGCAGTCGTCCAGCCCACAAGATGTTCAAGGGCTCACTCGCTTGTCGCGGTTTGCGAACCGGTCCGATGGGGCCGTCGATAGCCGTTTCTAGCTCGACAATTGGTGATACGCCCAAAGCGGTATGAATATCTTGCTTGGCACGTTGCGTGGCAGCGATCAGAACCGTCGTGCGATCCATCGCCTGGCGCACCCGGCGGCTGAACCGGAGTTGCCACCAGTTGATTCCGTTTCGGCAAACTTCAATCCAAGCGCCTTGAAAACTGAGTTCGCCAAGGTACGCCAACGGAAACGACTGCGTGCCTCCGACAGGGCCCCAGACGAAAGGAATGCCGAGCTTCCAGGTCAAGCCGGGTTCGCGGTAGCCGCAGTAAGTCGTCTGGTGGACAAGATCGAACGACCGCTCCGCATGCAATCGCTTGGCGATCTTGTAGGCGCTCCGGTGCCACAGCCGGAAGCCAAGGTAGTAAGTCGTTGCCGTCCGGTTGAGCAAACGCCCAAGCGGGCCTCGACTAACCCGAACAAACCGAAGCGCACCAGCAAGGCCCAGCTCCTTCGCCCGCTCTTCAAGCGTTGCCACCGCAGGGCCATCGCCATAAAGAACGGTCACGTCGGCTGTTTGGGCCGCATGGATCGCCCGATACCAACCAATACGCGACTCCATAGAAAGGTCAGGATCACAAACATAGGCGACCTGGAGCACTCTCTTACGACGCAGTCCTTCCTCCGGACGGGAGGGCTGCGGCTCAGATTGGTTCAACAAAACAGCCATCGACAAGGGGATACACAACGAGGAAGGGGGAAGACGTCACCAAAGACTTGGCACCGCCATCCGTAGCGTGATCCGTTGAAATTAGTGACGGCAAGTTGAAGGAAGGAAAGTCGGTAGGGGAGCCAAGGCGAGCGGCTAGCAATAGGTCGTGGCGAGCCGTGAGCGTCAGCGACCGGAGGTTTTAGGGAGAGGCTTCAAGGTAAGGTTTTCGGAATAGAGTGACTCAGCGACCTTTCTGTAGCAACAGGCAGGGAGCCGTCTGGAAAACCAGCTTCAGGTCGAGCCACGGCGAACGACGCTGGGCATACTCCAAGTCCATCCTAACCCAATCATCAAAAAGAACCACATTTCTTCCATGAATTTGCCAAATACACGTCAAACCGGGGGTAATGTGCAGGCGGCGACGCTGCCACGGCTTGCAGGCTTGCGATTCATCGATCGGCAGCGGCCGAGGGCCCACGAGTGACATTTCGCCTGTCAGGACATTGAGCAACTGCGGTAATTCATCAATGCTCAATTTCCGCAACAGTCGGCCTACAGGCGTGACTCGGGGGTCCTCAGCCATCTTAAAGGCGGGGCCATCTTGTTCGCTCGAGTCCAGCAGATCGCTCTTGAGGCTCTCTGCATCCGGACGCATCGTCCGCAGCTTGTATATCTTAAAGCGTTTTCCGCCGAGGCCTTCACGCATTTGTGTGAAGAAAATGGGACCGGGCGAAGAGAGCCGAATCGCAACGGCCGCGGCAAAAATCGCTGGAGCAGCGACCAGCAGACCAACCGATGCTCCCGTGATATCTAACGCCCGCTTCCAAAACGGTGTTTCGCGGATCCATAGATCATCGAAAAGTGAAGGCGCGAACGCGGTTGATTTCGCCGTGGTCGATTTCACAACCGTGTTCTTCTGCGCGGGTTGCTCGACGCTTGCCTCTTGGCCTATCTCTTGCTTCTGGCCTGAGGTCGATTTAGGCCCGACAGGCTTATCCGGATAGACAATCACTTCACAGTCGGGGCGATCCGAACCAACGGGGAACGTCTCACACAAGTCGGCAGCCACTTTCCAAGCCCCATGCTCAGGTGTATCTGGAAGCAAGATGCCGAGGCGCCCATCGCATAGCCAACCCGCTGTGTCCGTCAAACGGAGGCGGGTCGCCATCACTTGCTCAAACGAAGCAATCGCCTCAGGAGAGGATTGCGTCGCGGCAGGACGTATAATCAACAGGGAAAGAACCGAGCCGTTCCGGTCGATTCGCATTCTTTCTGCCGCGGCAGATAGCTCGAACCGATCGGTATCGAGAAGAAAAAGATTCTCTTTCTTCTTTCGACGGTTGAGACGTTGGGGAACACGGGGAAGCCAATCAAGGAGTTGTGTCATGGTGTCGTTTCTAGAAGCAACGTTTCTTACGCGCTAAAACATTTCACGGACCGGCCCCTTAGGCCAGCGGCGCGATTGCCGAAGCGGAAATTAGAAATGGGAGGCGGGAGGGGGTGATCGGCAGCCTTGCCAATCAGGCGGGGTAAACAGAGGCAGGTGGGTAAACGCAGACGCGATAAACG
>JAJRUA010000269.1 GCA_024278035.1 Planctomycetota bacterium
CAGCTTGGGCTGTACGCTTTACGAACTGATCACCGGCCGACCGCCGTTCGACAGCACTTCGCCCGCGCAGCTCATCACTCTCCACCGTGAAGCGAAGCCAACCTGCATCCGCGAAGCCGCCACGGGCACGCCGAAGGGCGTCGCCTCGCTCGTTCATCGCCTCCTAGCAAAAGACCCGATGCGTCGCCCCGCCACGCCACAAGAAGTCACCGAGGAACTGGTCCGTCTAGAAATCGACTGCTTCGGCCTGCGGTGAGAGAAATCTACTACAGATCAAGATGGCGAGCGGTGTGGGCGTCAGCCCCCCGATAATCTCGGTGGCCACGTCGCCACTGCTTCTATCGGGGGGCTGACGCCCGCACCGCTCGCCATCTTTGTGGTAGAATAGCGGACGTGTCACAGCCTTTGATCCGCCGTCTCGATCAAATCACGATCGCCGCTCTTATGGCGATTGCTATCGTGGGTGTGTCCACATGGTGGCTGGCGAACGGTGGCCACCGTGGCGCGTTGATTGAGATCGAAAATGCCCCGCCGCTCGACTATCAATTCATGGTCGATCTCAACCGGGCCGAGTGGCCCGAACTGGCCCAACTCCCCGGCATTGGACAAACACTCGCTGAGCGTATCGTCAATCACCGCGCCGCCGAAGGCAACTTTCGCTCGATCGATGACTTGCATAACGTCAACGGCATTGGCCCCCGAAAGCTCGAAGCGATGCGACGGTATCTGCTGCCGATGGTGGACGACACACAAGTCGCGGGGGAAGAAAAACCATGGCAAAAAACCGTAGGCGAGCCGCGAGCGTAAGCGACCTGAGTTTTTTTGTAGCCGACGCCTTTACCGCAAGAACTTTATCGGGACAGAGTTCACTCCGATCGCCTACGCTCGCAGCTCGCCAAATCTTTCGGAGGTTCACGATTGGCCCCCAATGCGGTCCAATGGAGGAGTTCCTTCTGCCTTCCCCCCTCTGACGCTCCCTTTCGCAATGCCTCCCTTCCAACTCACCAGCGAATTCAAGCCCGCCGGGGATCAGCCCGAGGCAATTGAGGCTCTTGTAAAGAACCTCAAGAGCGGACAAAAAGAACAAGTCCTCATGGGCGTCACCGGCAGCGGCAAGACGTTCACCATGGCCAACGTCATTCAGCAACTGCAACGACCGGCGCTGATTCTCTCGCACAACAAAACGCTTGCCGCTCAACTCTACAGCGAATTCAAAGAGTTCTTCCCCAATAACGCGGTGAGCTACTTCGTTAGCTACTACGATTACTATCAACCGGAAGCGTACATACCGCAACGCGATATTTACATTGAAAAGGATGCGTCGATCAACGAAGAGATCGACCGGATGCGACTCGCGACGACCAGCAGTTTGGTGAGCCGGCGCGACGTGATTGTGGTGGCGAGCGTTTCGTGCATTTATGGCTTAGGGTCGCCCGAAGATTATAAGGCGATGATGGTCGGCATCGCGGTCGGCGACACCGTCGATCGAGACGAGGTGCTTAGCAAACTAATCAACATTCATTACGAACGAAACGATACCGATCCCCAACGGGGCAAGTTCCGTGTGCGTGGCGACTCGGTCGAGATTTGGCCCGCCTACGAAGAGTTCTCCTACCGACTGGAGTTTTGGGGCGACGAAATTGAAAAACTCTCGATCATCAACCCGACTAGCGGTCAGGTGGTCGATTCGTTGCAAGAAATCTACATCTATCCGGCCAAGCATTTTGTGTTGCCCGAAGAGCGGGTCGCCAAGGCCGTTGATCAACTGCGGCTCGAACTCTCCGGCCGGCTAGAGTATTTCAAGAAAGAAGGGATGCTCCTCGAAGCCCAGCGACTCAATGCCCGAACGCGTTACGACCTAGAGATGATGCTTGAGGTGGGTTACTGTCCAGGTGTCGAGAACTACTCCGCCCCGCTCTCTGGCAAGTCGCCCGGCGATTCCCCCAACACACTTTTTGACTTCTTTCCGAAAGATTACCTGCTGTTCGTTGATGAAAGTCATGCCACGGTTAGCCAGGTCGGTGCGATGTACAATGGCGACCGGGCGCGTAAGACGACGCTTGTCGAGCATGGTTTTCGTCTGCCGAGCGCGCTCGATAACCGTCCACTCAAGTTCGCCGAATGGCAAGAGCGGATGAATCAGTGCGTTTACGTTAGTGCGACGCCTGCGAAGTACGAGCTCGAACGGACCGGTGGCGAGGTGGTCGAACAGATCGTCCGCCCCACGGGCCTGCTTGACCCGATCATCGAACTCTCCCCCGCCCGTGGCCAGGTGCCGCATCTGCTCAAAGAAATTCGCAAACGGGCCGACGTGAATGAGCGCGTACTCGTCACGACACTTACCAAGAAAATGGCGGAAGACCTTGCCGGCTATCTTGCGGAGCAAGGGGTCAATTGCCAGTGGCTTCACTCAGAGCTCAACGCCTTCGAGCGAGTCGAGCTGTTGCGTGACCTTCGGCAAGGCAAATTCGATGCACTGGTCGGCGTGAACCTCTTGCGCGAAGGGCTCGACCTACCCGAGGTCTCGCTCGTTGCGATTCTTGACGCTGACAAGGAAGGTTTTTTGCGTAGCGAAACATCCCTGATGCAAACCATTGGCCGGGCTGCTCGGAATGTCAATGCCCGCGTCATCCTTTATGGCGATAAGGTGACTAAAAGTATGCAAAAGGCGATCGACGAGACTGAGCGTCGCCGCAAGTTGCAAGAAGCCTACAATAAAGAACACAACATTACACCTGCGACAATCAAGAAGGCAATCCGCGCAGGTATCGAAGGCGAAGCGGCTGCCCACATCCGGGCCAACGCCGCCGTGGGCCTCAACGATGAGACGGCCTACATCACGCAAGAGTATCTCAACGAACTTGAAAAAGAGATGTTTGAGGCCGCCGATCAAATGGAGTTCGAGCGTGCCGCCCTCATCCGCGACCGCATCGAAAAAATGCAAGAGTCGATTGGCGAGTCCATCAAAGAGGTCGAGGCCGACATGAAAAAAATGGGTAAGCAACGCGGCAAGGTCCGAAAGAAAAAAGCCAAAGTGCCACGACCCAAACGCGGGGTGTGAAGTCTCATGCAAAGACGATAAGACGCGAGGAAACGATTGGGAAAAATTTCGCGCAGAGACGCGGAGGCAGCAGGGGGAGTGTTAGGGGCGATTGCTCTACTTTCAAGGCGATGATTTCCTCTCAAGCAAACTCGAACCACTCTAGCTTTGAGATAATTAAATATCGTAACCGTTCACAGCTCCCAACAAAAAGAAACCGCTATTGAACGCGAATAGAACGACTCGAACTGCAAAATCTACTCGATAAGCCCCGCATAAAAGATGGGAATCGTGAAGAAGCGAGGGGAGATAAAAAGGAGAAACATCGGTCTGGAAAAACCACCTGAATAGGCGATTATTCGCGTTCATTTGCGGTTCTACAGAGCCCTTCCAAACAGGCGGACGACGCTTTGGGAACTATTGCCTATCTCTTCTCTGCCGTCTCCGCGTCTTTGCGCGATACTTTGTCGAGGCCTTCGCGAGGGAAGTAGCGAGTACGATCGAACGGGTTTCGCTAAACCACGTGCTGGTGGTTCTTTAGATGCTCGGGGCAATAGCCGCATTGGCCCGCGCATTGGGAGCAGTACCGGAAGATTGTCTTGGGGGCCATGTCGCTCGTGAGGCCGCAGGTGCGGCATTCATGCCGGATGGCGGCTTGGCCCTTCGCAACACGTTTTTGGAAATCATGGCGACGCCTGGCGTGCTTGAGATTCGTTATCGCACGGACGCCGAAGAAGAGGGCGAAGTCGGCCACCGTGGCAAGCACCAACCAAAATTGAGGCCACCCTCCTCCTAGGATTCGCAGCGCAAAGAAAATCCAGGTGAGCATCGCTAGCCACTTTACCTTGACGGGCAACACAAAATAAATGTGGAACGTGTAGTCCGGATAAAGCTGGGCGAAGGCGAGGAAAAGTGAGGTGTAAAGATAAGAATTGGTTGCCGATCCGGGCGGAAGAAAGAACGAAACAGCGACGGTTGCGGCGTAGCCGATCAGCAGGTAGAGCGTCAGCTTGAACTCGCTCCAATCACGCTGGAGCACTTGCCCGAAAAAGTGCATCAGGTACCAATGGAACGCCAGCCAGAGCAAGCCAATTCGGGGTGGCTCAAACAAAAACGTGACAAGCCGCCAGACTTGTCCTTCGAGAATCAGGTCGGGCCTTAGCGAAACAAGATTCGCCACATTCGGCCCGGCAGCCATACCTTGCATCTGCTGGAGATAGGAGAGGGCAAAGACCAACATCTGGCCAACGACAATGCCCGTCACCAGGTTGGGGACTGCGTACCGACCGAAGCGTCGTTCCAGTCGGTCAAAAATGTCCATCGTCTTACCCAAGAAAGCTGCAAAGTCGAAGAGGTAGTCGATTTATTGTAACCGTTCACCGATTCTCAAAAAAGGAACCGCCGATGAACGCGAATAGACGCTAATAAACGACTCGAACTGCAAAACCTACTTGAGAAGCCCCACACAGAATCTGGCAATCATATCCTCCGGCGGCTGACGCCGACGGCTCGCCTGCCTTACAAAAAACACCCCGAGGAGCAAACTCCTCGGGGTGTTGGAAATGCCATCGTTTTCTCGCGGCTTTAGCCGGCGGTTGCTTCGCCCAACTTCCAGGCGACAAATCCCTTGAGCTTCATGCCCCCTGCTTCAGCGACCTTGGCGACCGTTTGCTTATCGTCTTTCACGAAGGGCTGCTCCGAGAGCACTTTCTCCGCGAAAAAGTTCCGCATCCGGCCATCGACCATTTTCTCGATAATGTTCTCTGGCTTGCCCTCTTTCTTGGCAGCATCGACGAGGAAGGCACGCTCCTTCTCAACCACAGCCGGGTCAAGGTCTTCTTTCGTGGTGGCCGAAGGCTTCATTGCCGCGATGTGCATGCTGATGTCTTTGGCCAGATCGTCGGTTCCCCCTTCAACTTTGAGGAGGACACCACTCTTGCCATCGAAGTGGACGTAACCGCCACACGCATTGTCCACTCGCTCAAGACGGGCGAGCTTGAACACCTCACGAATGCGATTCTCAAGGTCTTGCTTCACATCGGCAAGCGTCTTGCCTGGCTGGCTGGGCGAAGGCTGGGCCCATAGCTCGTCAGCCGTCGCCGCACCGGGGCCGGTGGCGAGTTGCTTGGCCAAGTCGTCGGCCAAGACGATCACTTCCTCATGTCCGGCGACCGGAGCCGACTCGACTTGAAGCTCAATCATGGCGGCGGTCGGTTGATCGACTTGGGCGAAGATAGCAATGCGGCCTTCTTCCGTCGCACGGCTACGGCGACCGTCCATTAACTTCGCACCCTTCTCACGAAGCGCCTGCTTAGCCGCTTCTTTGTCGCCACCCGACTCAACGAGCGCTCTCTTACAGTCCATCATCGGAAGCTGCGTTTCCTCGCGTAGCTCCTTAACCATTGCTGCAGTGATATCAGCCATCGAAAATCCTCGGGTAGTTTTTTGGTGCTCGACGATTGCGAGCATCGGTAGGGAAATTGGAAGGGGGAAGGCGGATCGGCTAGCAAGTAGGGTCCGCTGTGCGGACCGTTTCTTAAAGGCAACCCAACCTCAATGGTCCGCACAGCGGACCCTACTTGGTTAGGGGAGGGTTTAACCATGCGGGGTTCTAAAACCCCACCTCTATCTGTCCTCACCTAAAAATAGCCCCTCCCCTAAAAAAGGGGAGGGGAATATCTCGCCTGCTAGCTCAATCAGCTCGCGGCTACCGGCTTGTCCGCTTCTTTCTCGGCAGCGGTGGCCTTCTCAATAGCAGCAGCGGTTGCAGCCGCCGCTTTGGCGTCGGCGCCTTCTTTCCGCGTTTGCTGCTCGATAGCTGCCTGCGCCTTGCCAGCCACAACGGCGTCGGCCAAGAGCTTTACGATCAACTCGATCGACCGCATTCCGTCGTCGTTGCCGGGGATCGGCAGATCGACTTGGTCGGGGTCACAGTCCGAGTCGATCAACGAGACGACCGCGATGCCCAGCTTACGGGCTTCCTTAACGGCGTTCTTCTCTTTTTTTGGATCGATCACTACCATGCACTCGGGCAGCCGGGTCATCGTTCGCATTCCGTTGAGGTTGCGATAGATTTTTCGGTACTCACGGTTGAGTGTCGCCTGCATTTTTTTGGAGTAGCCCAAGATCGCTTCGCCTGTGCGAATCTCTTCGAGTTCTTCCAGTCGGCTCAGCCGGTCACTAATTGTCCGGAAGTTGGTTAGCGTGCCGCCCAACCAGCGCTGAGCAACAAAGGGCATACCCGCCCGGGCCGCTTCGCGTTCGATCGTATCGGCGGCTTGGCGTTTGGTGCCGACGAACAGGATTTGACTACCACGTCCTGACACGTCCGACAGGTACTTCTTGGCCCGCAGCAAGCCGCGGATCGTCTCGCGAACGTCGATAATGTGGATCAGGTTGCGGCGAGCATAGATATAAGGCCGCATCTTGGGGTTCCATCGGCTCGCACGGTGGCCGAAGTGAACGCCCGCTTCCACAAGCTCATTGACTAAAGAAGCCATACTGATATCGTCTCTCTAAATTGACACACCAGCAGCAACGTCACAGGCAGATTCCTCCAGGAAAGTGGGGGGGACTGTGAACAGACTGGCGTTAGGACGCAAAATCGGCCAAAAATAAACAAGCGATAGGGCCCCCGGGCCGTTCAGGAGAATCGCTAGCCCTGCTAGTTTATCGGCAAAAGCACCGGGGGTCAATCCATCCCGATAGGCCGATTTTTCCAGACAGACGCTATTTCCAGGAGAGCAATTCCCGCACCTGTATCCCTTTGTCCCCCCATATTCCCTCAAGCCGCATTGACGGAGGCGAGTGTTCGCGCGACGCGGCGGCACCGGCCTGATGGCCAAGCTCTTCGATGGTGGCAAACGATGGGCCCCCTTGGCGGACAGCCGCTATCTCCGAAGTCATTTCCTGCTAGCACCGCCATCAATTTCTCTGGTGCATTTTTTGTTGTAGGAGGTGGAGGCAACTCGAACGGATCGATTGGGGAGGGGCTTTCCCACGATAGACTCCAGGCTCCTCTCTTGTTTTGGCTATAGCTTCCCAACCACCCGCCACTCAAAAAGTAAGGGCTGCCTCCGACTTGGACCGGCTTTTAACCGACAACGGTCGGTCTTGCTTCGTAAGAAAGATTCCGCGACTCTCCGTCGCCCCGTTCTCCATGGAGTTTTGCGAAGCGATGCCTTACCGATTGTTATTCTATGGCTTGGCCTTATCGCTCACGGCAATAGGATGCCAAAGTTCGCTCGTTTCCGTACCCTCGCCGCCTAGTGAAGTCGTCCAAGCATCAGCGACGTCGCCGATAGAGACGATAGAGAGTGGGCCGATCGTGCGGGGGCAGTCGCCCACCGTCACAGAAGCACCGTGGGGCGTTCCTTACTTAGCGCCCGGTGAATTGAGCTGCCAGACACCCCCCCCCTTTGGCTACACGTTACCCGGTTATGGGGGCCCACAACCACTTTTTGCGGCACCACCTGCTA
>JAJRUA010000270.1 GCA_024278035.1 Planctomycetota bacterium
ACGATGATGTTCGTTCCTTCGCCAAGCGTTGATTCAACGTCTACCGTTCCGCCCAGCTTGGTGATGTTGGTCCGTACGACATCCATCCCCACGCCGCGTCCGGAGACATCGGTCACTTCTTTGGCCATCGAGAAGCCGGGGGCAAAGATCAAACGAATCGCTTCGCGATCGCTCATCGACTCGGCTTCTTCTGGAGTGATGATTCCCTTGGCGAGCGCCTTCTCCTTGAGCTTCGCTGGAGGGATACCACCGCCGTCGTCGTTGATCTCGATCCGTACTTTGCCCGCTTGGTAGCAGGCTTTTAGCTTGATCGTTCCCTTCGCCGGTTTGCCCGCAGCGACACGTACGTCGGGCATTTCTACGCCGTGGTCGCACGAGTTGCGGATCAAGTGCGTCAGAGGATCGCCAATCGCTTCGATAATCGTCTTATCGACTTCGACTTCTTTACCTACAACTTCCAAGTCGCACTGTTTGCCGAGCTTGCTACTCAGGTCGCGTACGATACGGGGGAACTTGCCAAAGACGGAACCGATTTGCTGCATGCGTGTCTGCATGATTGCTTCTTGCAGCTCGCTCGTGATTTGATCGAGACGAGCTGAGATCGTTTCGAGCCCATTCTTCTCATCCGTCGAAACCGCTTGAAGAAGCTGGTTTCGGCTGAGAACAAGTTCACCCGCAAGGTTCATCAAGATGTCGAGCACGCCGACGGAGACACGAATGTTTGCCTCGGGTGTGGGGGATTTTGATTTTGTCGGCTTGGCCTTCGCTTCGGGTTGGCTGGCCGGCTTGGCTGGTGCTGGTGTCGGAGCCGGTGCGGCCGGCTTGGCGGGCTCCGTAGCCGCTGCTTCCTTGGCCGCTTTAGCCGCTTTCTTCTCTGCAAGCTTCGCAGCAATCTGTGCCTCGATCTGAGCATCAAGGTCGTCCACTTCTACTGCCGCCTCTTGCGCAGCCGGTTCAGGAGCCACCTCAGCAGGAGCTTCTTCTTCGTTGCCTTCGTTCAGCGCCGCCTCGGCGATTTTCTCAAGAGCCGTGATATGCTCACTAACATCCGCCTCGTTCGAGTTCGCTACGTCCTCGATCAATCCTTTGAGTCGGTCGGCCCCCTTGAGCAAATCATCTACAATCGCCGAAGTCGGAGCCAACTCCTCGTTCCGCATCATGTTAAGGATATTCTCAAGGTTATGAGACAGGTCATTGACGGTCGTTAAACCAAGAAAGCCAGCGGCTCCCTTAATCGAGTGAATTCCACGAAACACTTCGTTGACGAGATCCACATCCACATCAGGAGCGTTCTCCTCAATGGCAAGAAATTGATTCTCGATGTCGCCAAGGTGTTCGTTCGCCTCAACGACGAAATCATTGAGCAATTCGGTATCTTCCACGATCTTTTCCCTTTCTGAGTCGTACTCATCGGACGGCGCGAAGGCCGCTTTGCCGGCGGGTTCCGGCGGTTGGTTGGTTCAGAATCGCTGCTTCCAGAGGGTTCTGAAACCAAGGCGATTGAAAAAACCTAAGTCACGCTCTGCGCGCAGGCCGGTTTTGGAGGGAAACCGAAGACCAAAAAAGACGAAAGGCCCAAATCCTTCTGCGGCAGATGAAAAGAGACGCCCGTTTCAGAGCCGTTTGTTCCGATTAGGCCGATTATTCGGAAGGGTCGATTTTTTTAGAATCATTCGTCGAGCAAATCGTCGGCATAGCCGGGCGGGAAGGGGTCAAGAATGCCTTTACCGAACTCTTGTTGGGGCGGTTTTGCTTTAGGCCGCTTTTTAAGGGGCTCTCGTTTGGTTGATTCGGGCGAAGGGGGCAGCCGCTTAGGCGGGGGAGCGGCGGCCGCTTCTTGCTCAATTTCGGCAAGCGCCTCGGGGTCTTGGAACTCGCGAACCCAGTGGGCATTGTCGGCGACCGGGCCTGTCGGCTTGGTCACGGTCGCTTCACCCGTCGGTTGGCGTCGCGCGATTTCGGAGAACCAAGCATCGCTATCAACGGGCCGGGCACCCCGCGACCGAGCGGCTCGCTGCACACGGTGGTCCCCCGACACCACGGTCAAATACCGAGTTCCCTTGGCCGTTTCAAGAATTTCTTCAATCAGGGCATCCGCATCGGTGTAGCCACGTGAAAATTGTACGGTGATCCCCTCTAACCGGTACTGATCAGCAAGTCCTGGCGGTGCGTCTTTCGAGTCGAAAACAATGAGCGTCGCCCGTCGTTCCTTGTCCGTTAGCCGCGAGGCCAAGAAATTCAATAAGGCTTCGCGCGAGCCACGCAGCGTTCCAGCCAAGTCGTCCGCACCGAACAAATCCGTCGCGTGCAACAGGTTATAGCCATCAATCAGAAAGCGCACAAAACAGGCAGGAGGCTGGAGAAATAAATATCTCACGCAAAGGCGCGAAGACGCAAAGGACAATTAGGAGAATCACGCAGAGTCGTAGAGACAGCAGAGGAAAATACTTACAGCACGTCCCAGAACCTTCAGGTACCGCGGTCTTTCCCGACCGCTGGACACTTCTTGATAGGTTTTGGGATAGGCACTTAAGAATTTAGGTTGCTTAATTGTATTATTGGTTTATGGGATGCCATTTAATAGGCCAGACTAAAAACCAAGCCTGTTTTTTTGATCGTTGGGCGAATCCTTTTCTCTCCGCTGTCTCTGCGGCTCTGCGAGACACTTCTTTTTTTCTTTCTTTGCGACTTCGCGCCTTTGCGTGATATATTTCCCCCTACAGCCTCCGGCCTCAAGCCTAACTGCTGTATTCGTGCGTCTCACGGAACGCCTGCTGATAGTGGCGTTCAATTTTATGATCGGCGTCTAACAGATGAGCAAGCAGAGCGGCCCGGCACCACATGCCGTTCCTTGCTTGGCGAAAGTACATTGCCCGTGGGTCGGCGTCGATTTCTGCCGGGATTTCGCCGAAGTGCTGATCGCGAGGAAAAGGGTGCAGGATAGGAGCGTACGCCTTCATCCGTGAAACCAAGGCGGGTGTCAGGCAGTATCGAGAAAAGTCGATTTTTGCATAGGACTCCGCATCCTCGGGCGAGTCGTGCTCTTTCTGAACACGGGTCATGTACAGCGCGTCAATTTGTTCGATCAGAGGCCTGCTGGCGCCTCCTCCGAGCGTGTCGATCGGCGTTTCAAGAGAATCGACTTCCTGGACGCTCACGCCCCGGTCACGGAGTCGCTCGCGCAGATCCTCTCGCATTTGCAACTTGGGGAGATTGGGCGTGACAAACACGAGTCGTACGCCAGGGTAGTTTGAGAGCAACATCGCTAGTGATCGTACGGTCCGGCCCCGGCCGACGTCGCCGCAGAAGGCGTAGGTTTTGTTCGCTAGGCCAGCGGTTAGATCGGCATAGCCATGGCCTCGCAGTTCTTCAAGCCGTCTCCCGCCACTCATTCGTTCAGCGGGAGATTCCGTAGGGTTCTCAAAGTTAAACGTACGTTGGAGCGTGTAGATATCGAGCAGCGCTTGCGTCGGATGTTCGTCAGCGCCTGAGCCGGCGTTGATGATCGGCACGCTCCGCTGGCCGGTTCGCTCGAGGTCGTTCATCAAGTAGGCACACGACTCAGCCAGCCGAGCGATTGGCGAACGCATGATGATAAGATCAAAGTAGCTCGAAAACATTCGGATTGAGTCGAACCGTGTCTCGCCCTTCGTTTCGGACGAAGTCGAGGGGTCTCGCACTTCGTTGCACGTAATGCCAAGCACTTGGCAGGCGGCCATGAAGGAGAGGAACGTGCGTGTCGAGGGCTGGGTGAAGTAGAGCATCGCCCGCTTATGGGCCAGCAGGTTCCTCAAAAAGTTTTGACCCGTCCGTTCTCGTGAGAGCAGCCGAATCAAATCAGCCGTTCGAGCCAAGCTGTCGAGCAGGTCGGGCGAGAATTGGCCGGAGAAAATGATATGCCGAAGGCGGTCGCCCCGGGCCAATTTGGACGCCTTGAGCCGCACCGGCAAGGCAAGACGCTTCTCATAAAGCCGTAAATCAAGTTCATCACGCGACAGAGAAACTGGCCCCTTACTTGAGGAGTCGTCGCTGTGGGAATCAGAATCTGCCATCACTCGTTAGTCCATAAATCATGCCACTAAGCCTAGGGAAGGTTATGGCATAATCGCCCAACCAACGTCAAGCGGTAAGGGAAATAGTGCAGGTCAAAAAACAGGGAAAAATTAGACGCGGATTAAGCGGATAAAATCCTTCTTTTATCTGCGCTGATCCGTCCGATCCGCGTTCATCTGCGTCTAATTCCTCTTTTGACTAAGCCCCCAGTTGATCCCTGGTGAAGACGGGCTCGTCGGGGGTCGATTGGCCCGCGTTGTAGCGGTAGCCGCTGGCGGCAAACGACTTGATTGCGGCTGGGCCCTGCTGCCGCGTTGTTATCAGGTGGCGGGCCATTTCGCCGCGTGCCCGTTTGGCGTAGAAGCTGACGACTTTGTAGCCGACTCCCTTTTTCTCCTTGAAGGCAGGTGTCACGATCCGGGCTTCAAGCCTTTTGGGTTGTACCACCGACCAGTACTCGTTCGAGGCAAGGTTCACCACGAGCGGCTCTTTTGCTTGTTCCAGGTCAGCGTTCAGGGCATCCGTCACTCGATCGCCCCACCACTCGTACAAGTTTTTCCCTCGGTCGGTCTTGAGCTTCGCCCCCATTTCCAGCCGATAGGCTTGCATCAAGTCCAAGGGGCACAGCACGCCGTAGAGCCCCGAAAGGATTCGGACCCGTTCCTGTGCCAACTCAAGTTGCTTGTCGGTGAGCGAATCGGGATCGAATCCTTGATAAACATCCCCACGAAAAGCGAGCACCGCTTGCTTCGCCCTTTTTGCGTCCCACTTTTGCCGCCAGTCGGCAAAGTAATCATGCGTTGTCGCGGCGAGCTTGTCGCTGATCGACAGTAATTCCACAAGCTGCTTGGCCGACTGTTCCTTGCAAACCTTGGCGAGTTTTTTCGCCTCGCCATGCAGAGCAGGCTTGGTCGCCGAGAGTTGTCGCTCGGTTGGAGAGAAATCAAGCGTCTTGGCAGGGGAGAGAAGGATCAGCATGGCCGTGCATCCGTTGGGCTAGAAGAAAATTGAACCACGACGGAACGAAGGAACAACGGAAGGAAGAAAGGGAAAACCGCTAATACGCGCTAATAAGGAGGAAGAGGGACGGAAGTAGAAACATCAGCGTTGATTAGCGGTTTTCTTTCCTTTACTCTGCGACGCGCCAGCGGGTTTGGAAGAGCCACGCCAGTAGGCCTAGCAGCACGCCGTTGTAAACGAGCGACCAGGCGAGGTGCCCCCAAAAAAGGAGCGGTTCGCCGGCGGCTTGCAGGGTGTCGGCGTCGGCGTCGGTCCATGGAGCGGAACGGGTCATTTCGAGTGGCAAGGCGAACAGGGCCGAAAAGGGGCTCAGCACGCCGAACGCCGACACGGTGTCGACCACTCCACTGGCTCCAGGCGTGGCGGTGTAAAACGTCTCGGCAAAGTAACGCATGGCGATCGGCGAAAGGAACAAGCCGATCAACACGACGTAGCTGGCAATCAGGGCGGTTGAAGTCTTGGAACATAACGCTGAGCAAGTGAGCGCGGTGAGCGAAGTCGTGAGGCACGCGATCGCCGTTATCAGCACGTAGCCGACAATCGACAGCATATTACCGATTGTCCAGTAAGGGGACGGCATGATGCATGCCAGCAGTACGGGCCACATCAAAAAACAGGTCAGCACGGTCGAGACCCGCAGGCCGCTCAGCAGTTTGCCCCAGAGCATTTGCCACGGCGTGATGAGCGTCGTGAGCAACAGGTCGAGCGTTTGTCGTTCGCGTTCGCTACAGACGCTGCCCGCGGAGAAGACGGGGCCGCACAGCAGGTTGAACATCAGCACGTAGGAAAGGTACCACGGGGCGAACCAAGGCCAAACGTAAAGGCAAATCGCCATGATCGGAATGGCCAGCACCATCGAAATCTGAATCACGAGGCGAAGCATCAGCGTTCCCTGGCTGAAAATCTCGCTCCGCATCTCTTTGTCGTAGATCGGGTTGGCCCCCTCTTCCAGAAAGTCGGTCCGCTTGGGCGGGGCGAACAATCGGTCAGGCCATTCATCGCGTTGGATGTAAAGTCCCACCGCTTCGCGCGGTTCGTCTTCCAGGTCGATTGCGTCCTTGCCACCCGAACCCAGGTCCGTCGGGTAGAGAAGCCGATCGCAGGCGTTTTTCCATAGCACGGCAGCCGAGGCGAGACAGGCGATCGGCACGATGGTCGTTGCTATCATCAGACGCATTTCGCCCAATTGCCCTAGCGAGTTCCATGCCAACACGCCACCAATCGCCAGCGGTAAGATCATGAGGTACGAAACCACGAGGGCCGACGCCGTTCGTCCAAAAAAACTGCTCGCCCACAAGCTAATCATGCCGAACAGGCTCACGGTCGAAAGCATCGCCACGTACGCCGCCAGCACGTCGTAGGCACCCACACCCCCCAGCGGCAAGCAGAGCATCACGATCGGCAACGAACAGAGCATCAAGATACCCAGATGCGTCATCGCCGCCAGCAGCTTGCCGAGCACAATGGCCCCGGGCCTCAGGGGGCTCGCCAGCAACATCTCAAACGAGAGGCGTTCTTTCTCGCCCGTGATTGCCCCCGCCGCAAAGCTGGGTGCCATCATCGAAGCGAGCAAGTACTGCCCCAAGAAAAAGAGTCCCACCAGCCGCTGAGCCGCCACCGGCTGCGACATATCCAATTGCGACTGCTGCGGCCAAGCGAGCAGTACCACCCCACCCAGCATCGCCACATAAGCGAGCAGCAACAAACACGCCCGAGGGCGCCGCAAATTACTCAGCAACTCATGCTGGAGAACGGGATTTTGGGTTAAGTACATTGGCGAGGGCTACAAAGACGAATTAGACGCGGATGAACGCGGATTGGGCGGATCGACGCGGATAAAAGAAAAGGGATGAAGAAGATCGCAAGCGATTGGATAAACCGCATCTGTCAGGACAGTTGAAGAATGTAATGGTCAAAGGATTTATCGAGCGTCCAACTATTGTTCTTGTAGAGATTCTTTGCCGCTAAATTATCGGTTGATAAAAACGAATTAGACGCGGATGAATGCGGATTGGGCGGATCGACGCGGATTAAAGAAAGGATGAAAAGGAGAAGGGGGAGTTAGCGATTGCTCATGGCTTTGCGTTTGAATTCGGGGGTGGGGCCGAAGTTGAGTAGGAGGCCGATTTCGATTTCAGTTGCTTTTAGGTAATTGAGTAGTTGTGACTCGTGGGCTTCAACAATTTTGTCCGCTGTCTTGATCTCAATGATGACAGAACGATTGACCAAGAGGTCCGCAAAATACTCTCCGACAACTTGGCTATCGAAATGAACGGAGATCGGAAATTGTGTTTCTACCTGAAGTCCCGTCTGCCTCAGCGCATGCGCCAACGCATTCTCATAGACTTTCTCAAGAAAACCATAGCCGAGCGTATTATAAACGCGATAAAACTCACCCAAAACGGCTTCGGTCGTCTCACCATGAATCATTGTCACAATGTTTCCACCCAGGGCTAAATCCGCTTTTTATCCGTTCAATCCGCGTTCATCCGCGTCTAATTCTTATTTTTTCCCCTCAATACTTCCGCGGCCGCACCAATCCCTGCACACGACAGGGCAAACCTTGCAATCGCAAAAAACCTTCCGCGTCGGTCTGGTCGTAGCTGCCGCCCCCTTCCATGCTGGCGACTTCGGCGTCGTAGAGGCTGTTTTCGCTCTTTCGTCCGTGGATTTCGATGTTGCCTTTGTACAGGCCGAGCGTGATCTCGCCCGTGACCGACTTCTGGGTTTCGCGGATGAACGAGAGCAGGGCGTCCATCTTGGGGACGTACCAGAAACCGTAGTAAACCATCTCAGCCACTTCCGGCGCGAGGCGATCACGCAGGTGAACCAAGTCGCGGTCGAGCGTGAGTTGCTCCAACTGCAAATGGGCCGCGTAGAGGGCCGTCATGCCGGGCGCTTCGTACACGCCTCGGCTTTTCATGCCGACGAACCGGTTCTCGATAATGTCGATCCGCCCCACCCCGTTGCGGCCAGCGATCTCGTTCATCTTCTCGACGACACCGAGAGCCGATAGTTTTTCGCCATTCACTGTCACGGGAACACCCGACTCAAAACCGACCGTCACTTCTTCGGTCTTGTCCGGTGCTTCCTGTGGCGAGACGCCCATGCCGAAATCGACTTCCGCCACG
>JAJRUA010000271.1 GCA_024278035.1 Planctomycetota bacterium
AAAGGTGCAAGCTCGCCTCAAGCGGCCTGAGCGATTAGACTGGTAGGTAACGCTCTTTTGATAACCTACAAGAACACAACTGGGGAAAAGTAACGTATTCGCTTGCGCGTAGTCCCCCTCCCCCGCTTTCGGGGGAGGGGTGTAGGGGAGGGGGTTTTGGAATGCGTGCACATAGTTCTGCCCCCTCCCCTAGCCCCTCCCCCAAAAAGGGAGGGGGACTACGCGCAAGCGATGGCTCATTCTTTCTTCGTGGTTCAAGTTTTTTATCGAGTTTATCCATGAAAACCATCTCGCATCTACTTCTGCCCCTTGCCTGCTTTTTTTTGCCTACGTCGTTTGCAGCGGGACAGACCAAGCCGCCCCCTAAGCCGGTGCCCGTGCAACTCAAGACGACCGACGGGGTTTAGCTCCGTGCGACTTACTACGCTCCGGCCCAAGGTCGCCATGCGCCGATTGCCGTGTTGGTTGGTGATGAAAACGAGTCCCGGGCAGTGCTCGAACCGCTTGCTCATTACCTGCAATCGTCGGCCTCTTCCTCCCCATCCGACGACGAAAAAAAAGCCCCTTCCTGGGCGGTATTAGCGGTCGATCTACGCGGCCAAGGGGATAGCGTCTGGCAAGTGCTCCCACGTGGCGAGCGACAAGACCTTAACAACCTGAAACTCACCCGCGCGGTGCTTGCTGCAATGGTTCAGAGGGATATGGAAGCGGTTCGTCGTGAACTGGTCGACCGGAACGACCGTGGCGAGATCAATCTTAATCGGTTGGCCTACGTTGGCATTGGTATGGGGGCGCTCGTCGCCACGAACTCGGCGGCGGTAGACTGGAGTGTCCAAAAACTGAACGCCAGCAAGCAGGGAGAAGATGTGAAAGCCTTGGTGCTGATTTCTCCTCCTTGGAACCTCAAAGGGGTCGGGGTGCTCAACGCCCTGCGACAACCGGGCGTCCGCTCCGAAGTCGCGACGTTGCTCCTTTACGGTTCCGAGAATCGCCGCTCGAAAGCCGATGCGGCTAAGATTTACAAACAATTGGCGAAAGGGCATCCGGACGCTGCGAAGCAAGCGGAGGGCTCGCTTCCTTCGCTCCTGGATATCGGCAGCCCTTCGTCCCTCCAAGGGAGCGCCTGGCTCAAAGCGAACGGAACGAACGCGGAGAAGCTAATATCGCGGTTCTTAAAAGAACACGTCGCCGAGCCCGACTTCCCCTGGACCCAACGCCGCCTCGACTGAAACGGAAAGCTGGACAGGATCACAGGATTTATTGGGATTAACAGGACTTCTTATCCCGTTGATCCTTTTCAATCCTATGATCCTGTCCAGCTTTCTTTATCTCGTCCTTCTTTATCTCGTCTTAGTTCAGATTTTGAGTCCGTCGTCAGGCGTGCCAAGGGCCGAGGTGCGGCGGGGCATGTAGTTGCAGAGAAGAATCCCGCCGAAGTAGAGGAACGTCAGCGGAATCGCCATGAGGATCATACTTTGCGGATCCGCAGGCGTTAGAAACATAGAGAGGATAAAAATAATTAGCACGGCATAACGCCAGTACTTCATGTACGCGGCAGGCGTCATCACGCCGATCCGCTCAAGGAACAGCATCACAAGCGGCAACTGAAACGCCACGCCGAAACCGAGTGGCAAAATTAGCACGAAGCTGATCCATTGGTCGATCCGTAGCACCGGGTCGATGTCCATCCAGTCGTAGAAACCAAATAGGAACGACAAAACGAACTGGAGGGCAAAAAAGAATGCGACGACAGCACCGAGTAAAAAGAGCCCGATACTGAACGGTAGAAAGATGTGGACGTACCGCTTCTCGTGAGGGTAAAGCCCCGCTGCGACAAACGTCCACATAAAGTAAAAAATGGCAGGGCTGGAGAGAATCGCACCGACGACGAGCGATGCCTTGATGTAAACCGTAAACGGGTCGGCTACCGCCGTGGCTACGGCACGCACAGTCGGGTCATCTTCTAGGCTTCGCCAGAGTATTAGGGGGACATGGGTCGGCAGCCCTTCCTCGGGTTTCGTGATATCGGCTCCCATTTGCTCCAGCAAGGCAATCAACTCAGCGGAATCCACCGTGTATTTCTCTGGTGCGATGCCTCGGTCGAGTGCGTCGCCATTCGGTTCGACCCCGGGCGGAAGCGATTCTTCGTACTTCCGTTGCTTTTGCTTGAGGCGTAGTTCGGTCAGTCCCTCGGTCAGTGGTTGCTGGACAAACTTGACAACTTCGTTGCCGACCATGAGCCCGACAAGAAAACCGAGGAAGAGGGCAAGCACTGCCTTCCAGAGTGCCGAGCGCAGCTCCTCAAGGTGATCGCCGAAGGACATTTTTGAAGCCTCGAACGGCTGGTCGGCGGTTAGGCGTTTCACGAAGCGGTTGGCTCTCGGTAGCGGTTACGTGTGAGGGGGGTGATCGTCGGACAATAGTAGATGATACTAACCCTGGCCCCCAAGGGCCAGAACGTGCGTTCCTTGCCGTCCTCCGATACCACGGGTGGCTGACGCCGACGGCTCGCTCACCGCTTGGCGCGTTCTTCCGCTTTCCCCTTAAACTACGTCCTTTTCAATGCCTACCTTATATCCCCTGCGACTCAAGCCGATTTTACAAGAATATCTTTGGGGAGGCCGGCGCCTCGGTTCGTTGCTCGGCAAGCCGATCGGTTCGGGGGATACCTACGCCGAAAGCTGGGAAGTGGTCGATCACCTCGACGGGCAAAGCGTTGTTGAAAACGGCCCCCTTGCAGGAAAAACTCTTGGAGAATTAGCGTTGGAGTTCCCCGCCGAATTGTACGGCAGCGGCCCAACGCCCGAACGGTTCCCGTTGCTTTTCAAGTATCTTGATGCTCAGAAGACGCTTTCAGTTCAAGTTCACCCGAACGATGCGCAAGGGGCCCAACTCACGCCGCCCGATCTGGGAAAGACCGAAGCGTGGCTTGTCCTTGCCGCCGAGCCGGGGAGCAAAATCTATGCGGGGCTCAACAAGGGCGTTGATCGCAAGGCTCTTGCTGCTGCGATCGATGCGGGCGAGTGCGACCGTTGCTTGCACGCTTATGAGCCACAGGTGGGCGATTGCGTTTTCATTCCTGCCGGCACGGTCCACGCCATTGGCGAGGGGCTTGTCATTGCTGAGATTCAACAAGCGAGCAACACAACGTACCGACTCTTCGACTGGAACCGCGTCGGAAAAGATGGCCAGCCACGACCGCTTCACGTAGAAGAATCACTGGCCGTTACCGACTACACGAGTGGCCCCGTTAGGCCACAGGTGCCGACACCGCAAGCCGACGGTTGGGAGCGGCTTGTCGCCTGTGACAAATTTGTTTTCGACCGAAGGCACTTTACACCTACGGACACAACGACAACCCTTGCTCCGACAGACAGCTTTCGACTCTTGTCGGTCGCCCAAGGAACCGTGCGAGTGCGTGCCGAGGGGGTGGACGAGAGCCTTGGTCGTGGAACGACGCTCCTATTGCCAGCGGCCTGCAACGGGGCGGATATTATTGCCGAGGGGGAGGCGACACTGCTCGATATGCGGCGATAGCGGTCGGTTTTTAGCTTCCTTTCCGCCTTTGGCGGATCGTTGCTAGCTGAAAACTCATCTCTATAGCAGGTGAGATTCCACTTGGGTCGAAACGAGACAATCGCTACGCTTCGCGTCCCCGTTCTATCCTCTCCTGGAAAAGCGTCCCGTGAAGTCGTCCCCTCTTCTGTTGGTTTGCCTCCTAGCCCTCGGCTCAAGCCCAATCGGGTGTGGTCCGCAGGTCCGGATGCCCAATCTCCTGCATCCGGGTAATTTGGCCTCACAGCGTTTTGATGCGATCTACCACGATCCCTACCCGCTGGACGATGTTGGCCCGCCGGTCCAAGGGGGGCGTCCCCGTGGCTATCAGAAGCCGGTCCCCGAAGTGGTCCGAGGCCGACTCTTCGCCCCGGCTCAACAGCAAATCGCCCCACCTCGCTGAGGCTAAGAAAAAGAATTAAACGCGAAACAGCGTAGCAATACCGAGCGGATCAGGCGGATAAAACGCGGATTAAAAACAATTTTTATCAGCGTAAATCCGTTCAATCCGTGTTCATCCGCGTCCAATTCTTTTTCAATAATCAACCGTACTACCGCTGGGAAAATGGTGGCTGGGAGGTTAGGCTGCATGGTCCCAAGCAATCTTTCCCTCCCTCCCACCTGACCGTCTCTCTGGCGGTGTGACCCTGCAATGGCCAAACGTGGCTCAAAACGACTGACTGGCCGACCTTCGACCTCCAAGAGCCGTCCCTCCACCTCCAAAGGAAAGGGAACGACTACAAAACAATCGGGCAAGGCCACCTTGCCTAAGGGGGGTACAAAAGTAGTGGCTGGCAAGAGCTACGGCGTGGCCAAGCACCGCCCGGAGAAACGGCGCCCGACGCCCAAAACTGCCGTTAATTTGCCCCCCCGTCAGCCGGGCGACCGACTCCAAAAAGTATTGGCCTCTGCCGGCGTTGCGAGCCGCCGCGAGTGCGAACAGTTGATCTTAGAAGGCCGCGTCGAAGTCGATGGCGAGGTGGTCACCGAGCTGGGTGTTCGCGTGGATCCATTCAAGCAAAAGATCGCTTTCGACGGAGAACTACTCACCAAGCCCAAACGGGTCTACTTTGCGGTGAACAAGCCAGAGGGGGTCGTTTGCACGGCCAATGACCCTTCGGGACGGCAACGGGTGACCGACTTGCTTCCTCCCTCGGTAGGCCGTGTGTTCAACGTCGGTCGGCTCGACATGGCCAGCGAAGGATTGATCCTGCTGACCAATGACGGAGAATTGGCCAACAAGCTAACGCACCCACGGCACGGGGTGGAGAAAATCTACCACGTCCAGGTCCAGGGCGTGCCGACCGCCGAAACGCTTTCGCAGCTTCGTAGGGGAATCTATCTGGCTGAGGGGAAGGCTCACTTCGTCAACGCCCGGGTCAAATCGCGGCGTAAGAGCGGAGCGATCCTAGAAGTCGTACTTGACGAGGGACGCAACCGTGAGATCCGCCGGGTACTGGCGAGGGTGGGTCACAAGGTACAACGGCTGACCCGCATCGCCGTTGGCCCCGTACGGCTTGGTGAGATTCCCTCCGGAGCTTACCGCCCCCTAACGGCCGAAGAGGTGAAGGCCCTCCGCAAAGCCCCTGACGCAAAGCGTGAGGAGAAGGAGAAAGGAAAAGCCCCAAAGCAAGGCTACCGGCCTTCCAGTAACCGCCCCAAGCGAGGGCAGGGCGGCAAAGCAAAATCAGACTCAACTTCTGCCTCTACAAGCAAAAAACCTGCCGGGCGGGTCGTTCTTGGTCTTGGGGGGACAGGAACCGCTAAGAAGAAAAGAACGACTAAACCTAGCAAGCCAAGCGTAAAAGGAAGGAGATAGTCAGATATTGATGAAGGGACGCCGGGCCAGCGCACATTAGGCGATGGGCAGATGGGAATCTACCCATCCAGCACAGGACCGTTTCCAGCACAGGGCCGTTCATGTCGTGCGACTTTCCGCGTAGCGGTATTAGCCCCGTCGTTCACGGCGGGGTGTGGTCTCCCCAACAACATTTCACGAGCCCCGTTCACGGGGCTTTTCGCTGCGTACGCTGAGTAAGGACCGTAAACGGCCCTGAGAGCCACCAAGGGTGGGATCGCCTACCCCGGCATAAATGCCGGGGCTAATACCGCCTGCGGCGGAGTCCTTCGCCAACGAGAGACTCGCGGCAGGTCAATCCCTATCTGCCGATCGCCTTAAGTCCTCTGTGGTTTTGTGTAGTGTGCCGTTAATTCTGTAAATAGCTTTAGCATACGAGAGCCGGGATCGCTGGGGGCTTGTGACGAAAAACTCTTGCAAATCCCCCTGCTGGAAATGAGGGCCCCCACGCTTTGCGCTAAAGGGGCATAAAAACATCCCTTAAAAACCGGCGTAACGGTTGCGGATTTGGAATTGTCTGAGAGAATAGAGAATTAGACCTCTTCCAACGAATTCCACCGGAACGGAACCCTCCTATGCTTCGCCACGCTTCCTTTGTTTTTTTGTTGTTGGCAGCCTCGGTTGCTTTTGCCGGCCCCTACGATGCACCGGCGGGCTACTACGCCTCGGCCACCGGAACGGGCGCGGTCCTCAAAGCACAACTGCAGGACATCATCGATAACCACACGGTCTTCTCCTACGGCGCGGCACGTTCCATTCTGCAAGACACGGATGTGGACCCCAACGACCCGGATCGGATGATCTTGGTTTATAGTCGCGAGTCGATCGACGTGTCGGCGATCAATCCGGGCGGCAGTATTCCTGGTTGGGACTCCGGCAACACCTGGAACCGTGAGCATACTTGGCCCCGGAGCCGTAACGTTGGCAACTCCGGGCCCGACAATACCGACTTGCATCAACTGCGTCCCTCCGATCCTGGTGTGAATGGAGATCGGGGCAATCTCAACTTTGGAGGCGTGTTTGGTGCACAGGGTTTTGGTCAAGTGAACGATGGAGGCACGAAGTGGTATCCGGGCGACGCGGACGCCGGCATGATCGCCCGGCAACAGTTCTACATGGCCGTTCGTTACGATGGTTCGGACAGTGCGACCGTTGACTTGGAGCTGCAGCCGGGGAACCCCAGTTTGTCGCAAGGCCTGGGCGATCTCAATCGAATGATCGAATGGAACTACTTGGCAGTGCCAGACAACTTTGAGCTGCGCCGTAACGATGTGATCTACGACGATTACCAAGGGAACCGCAACCCGTTTGTGGATCGCCCCGAATTGGTTTGGAGCGTTTTTGTCGATCAAGAAAACGATACGCAATTGACGCTTGCTGGTGGCACGAGCACGGGCGGCGGCGGATCGACCTTGGATGTCGATCTTGGCCGAGTTTACGTCGGTGGCGCGACTCCTTCCAATACGAACGTCACGGTACAGAAAACGGGCGTCGATGGAACTTACTACCGTGTCTCGGCTACCGGAGGAGCAACCAGCACGTTGGAAGACCAGTACAATGCCTTTGCAATGGGCGGCGGAGGAGCGACAGCCATCTCGGTGGGCCTAAACACCTCGACCGCGACCTCCGGCCTGAAAACAGGGCAGGTAATTATCGACAATCTCGACGTGACAATGGCTGGCGGTGCAGGAAAAGGAGCGAATGACGAGGACGATGTGATTGACCTCAGCTTTGCTGTGCTCGACCAGCCGGTCGCTTCGTTCGATGCGATCTCGCTAACGACTTCGACCGTTATTGACTTTGGCGACGTAACGGCTGGAGGGGGAACGCTCGACCTGGGGGCCTCGTTCGTAAACTTTGCTGGGGCCGGATCGCCGGGCTTTGCGTCGGACCTTGATTTCGATTCGCTATTTGGCGTTGGCGATACGGGTATCTTGACGACCAACTTGTTCGCGTCCAGTGGTCTTGAGCAAGGGGACTCTCAGCTTTTCAATGCCCTGCTTGATACGTCGGTTCCGGGGGATTTCTCCGCCACCTACACGCTGAACCTCTCGGGCGAAAACCTACCGGGCGAGCAAACTCAACAGTTGACGCTGACGCTGCTAGCGAACGTCGTGGCCAGTTTGACGGGCGACTACAACGGCAACGGCATCGTCGATGCGGCCGACTACACCATCTGGAAAGACACGCTAGGTTCCATGGTTGATCTCTCGGCTGATGGCGATGGGAATGGCACTGTCGATGCGGCTGACTACACCGTTTGGGCCAACAACTTCGGTGCCACCTCGGCCTTCTCGTCCACCGTACCGGAACCGGCGACGTGGTTGCTTTCCGTGCTGGCGATGACGCTGGTGGGACGTTGTGCTGCTCGCCGCTGAGTGCTTTTATGCTACTCGGTTACAACACGAATGGATTTGCCCATCATGCACCACTGGAGACGCTCGAAGTATTGGCTTCGATTGGCTATCGATCTGTCGCGCTGACGATTGATCAGGGTATCCTCAACCCACACGACGCGAAGCTGGGCGATCAGACTGGGCGCGTACGGCGGCTGGCTCGGAAATTGGGGCTAACGTTGGTGGTCGAAACGGGTGGACGGTATCTGCTGGATCCTTGGCAGAAGCACGAGCCGACGCTTGTCTCCTCTGCCCCCGATCGGCGACAAGTGAGAGTGGCATTCTATATGCAGGCGATTGAAATCGCCCGAGAATTGCAAGCGACTTGCGTTTCGCTTTGGTCCGGAGTGGTACTGGACGGGGCTTCGCGCGATGAGGCAATGGATCGACTGACCGAAGGTCTCCGGCCTATCCTAGAGCATGCGGCTCACGAAGGAAAACGGATCGCTTTTGAGCCGGAGCCGGGAATGCTGATCGCGAAACTCACGGACTACACCGAATTAAAAGAGCGTCTTATCTCAACGGGTGCTCCGATTGACCCCTTACGACTGACGATCGACATTGGCCACTTGCACTGCCAGGGAGAAACGCCGATCGCCGATCATTTGGCTTGCCATGCCGACGATTTGGTAAACGTCCATATCGAGGATATGCGATCGGGAGTGCATGAGCATTTGATGTTCGGCGAAGGAGAAATCGACTTCCCGCCGATTCTTAATCAGCTTGCAAAAATCGGTTACGATGGCCCCGTGACAGTGGAGCTGAGCCGCCACAGCCACATGGCCCCGGTGGCCGCCCAGCAGGCGTACGATTTCCTGGCCCCACTGGTTACGGTAGCGGAAAAAACTTGAACCACGAAGACACGAAGAAGAAAAATCAACTTATACGGAATCATTCGCGACCCTTCTTCTTTTTCCTTCGTGCTCTTTGTGCCTTTGTGGTTCCCTTTGCTTTAATTTGCAAGCGGTTACTTCACAACGATCTAGATGGATTAAAATGTCCGATTATGTTGTCTTACTTTCCGTTCCAGGATTGCGTGAGAAAGATTTAGCACACATGCCGCGGCTTGCTGCGCTGACGGCGAGGGGAGATCGGGCACCGATCGCGGCGAGCTTTCCGGCGGTGACTTGCCCGGTGCAGGTGAATATGACGACCGGCGTTCCGCCTGAGGAGCATGGAGTGGTCGCTAATGGTTTTTATTGGCGCGACGGCCTGACGCCAGGGTGTGGCCCTAAGACGGATGGCGTCGAGATGTGGACCGCTTGGGACGATGTGGTCCAGCAACCTCGTATTTGGGATCGATTGCGTGAACAAAACCCGGCGCTAACGTCGGCCGTTTGGTTTCCGCTCTTGGCCAAGGGGTGTGGTGCCGAGTACGTCGCGACGTTTGCGCCGATTCATAACCCCGACGGTAGTGAATCGCTTTGGTGTTACACCAAGCCAGAAGGGATGTACGGCGAATTGCGCGACGCGTTGGGGCATTTCCCGCTCAAGCACTTTTGGGGGCCGCTCGCAGGAATTCAGAGCACGCAATGGATCGTCGATTCACTGCTTTGGCTTTTAGAACGGGAGCAGCCGCGGTTTTCTTATGTTTATCTGCCGCATTTGGATTATGCGGCACAGAAGTTTGGCCCCGATTCGTCTGAAGCGGTTGCCGCTTGCACGGAACTAGACGTAGAGCTAGGACGGTTATTTGATGGCTACCACCGGCAGCTAGGACAAGCGCCACTGTGGCTTGTTGCGTCGGAGTATGCCATTACGCCCGTTTCGCATGTGAGCTACCCGAACCGCGTGTTGCGGGATGCGGGGTTGCTTGCCGTAAGAATGGACGACGATGGTCGTGAGCAACTTGACTACGCCGGGAGCGACGCCTGGGCACTGGCCGACCATCAGCACAGCCATGTTTTCGTTCGTGATCGAAACGCGGCAGTGATTGAACAGGTTGCCCAGCTTTTTCAAGGCGCTGAAGGAATCGCCGATGTGATTGGTGCCGATCGGCAAACAAAACTTGGTGTTCGGCATGAACGAACGGGGGACTTGCTGCTGGTCTCAGAGCCGTGTAGTTGGCAAGCCTATTATTGGTGGTACGATGACGCGCTCGCCCCATGCTATGCCCGCTCGATCGACATCCATCGTAAGCCGGGTTACGACCCCATCGAAATGTTTTATGATCCGGCCCTGGCCAGTCTCCACGGCGGCAGTCTCCACGGAGGCAAGGGGCAGGGCGGGGGCACCCCGCTCGACGCAACACTAGCACGCGGCTCGCACGGAGCCCCGCCCCTTACCGAGGCCCAGCGAGGGGTGATTTTGTCGAGCGAACGGGGCGTGTTCGTCGAGCGGCTGATGGCGGACATTGATGTTTGTCAGCTTGTGTTGCAGCAATTTGGTGTTTAGTGGGA